>NZ_BAABJZ010000003.1:0-204619 GCF_039543565.1 Ferrimonas pelagia
CCTGAACATCTCGCTATCGCAAAACGTCAGAATAAGTGGCGTCCCCTAGGGGATTCGAACCCCTGTTACCGCCGTGAAAGGGCGGTGTCCTAGGCCTCTAGACGAAGGGGACCCCGGACCATCGTTTAAACTCCGATGAAAAGAGTAAAAGACTTGGTGGGCGATACTGGGCTTGAACCAGTGACCCCCTGCTTGTAAGGCAGGTGCTCTCCCAACTGAGCTAATCGCCCAAATCTTTGTGTGCTTCACGCTGCAATTCCGATGAATCGAGCATGTCGCCAATGTTGCGCATCCGATGCGGATGCACCACATAAAATAAGTGGCGTCCCCTAGGGGATTCGAACCCCTGTTACCGCCGTGAAAGGGCGGTGTCCTAGGCCTCTAGACGAAGGGGACCCCGGACCATCGTTTAGACTCCGATGTTAAGAGTTGGTGGAGCTACACGGGATCGAACCGTGGACCTCTTGCATGCCATGCAAGCGCTCTCCCAGCTGAGCTATAGCCCCAAAGACTTGGTGGGCGATACTGGGCTTGAACCAGTGACCCCCTGCTTGTAAGGCAGGTGCTCTCCCAACTGAGCTAATCGCCCAAATCTTTGTGTGCTTCACGCTGCAATTCCGATGAATCGAGCGTGACGCCAATGCTGCGCATCCAATATGAATGCACCACATAAAATAAGTGGCGTCCCCTAGGGGATTCGAACCCCTGTTACCGCCGTGAAAGGGCGGTGTCCTAGGCCTCTAGACGAAGGGGACCCCGGACTGCTGTTTAACGTCCAACAACACGACGCTCTCTTTGCAGAGAAATATGGTGGGCGATACTGGGCTTGAACCAGTGACCCCCTGCTTGTAAGGCAGGTGCTCTCCCAACTGAGCTAATCGCCCAAATCTTTGTGTGCTTCACGCTGCAATTCCGATGAATCGAGCGTGACGCCAATGTTGCGCATCCAATGTGGATGCACCACATAAAATAAGTGGCGTCCCCTAGGGGATTCGAACCCCTGTTACCGCCGTGAAAGGGCGGTGTCCTAGGCCTCTAGACGAAGGGGACCCCGGACCATCGTTTTGACTCCGATGAAAAGAGTGTCTCTTACGAGATTGGTGGAGCTACACGGGATCGAACCGTGGACCTCTTGCATGCCATGCAAGCGCTCTCCCAGCTGAGCTATAGCCCCAAAGACTTGGTGGGCGATACTGGGCTTGAACCAGTGACCCCCTGCTTGTAAGGCAGGTGCTCTCCCAACTGAGCTAATCGCCCAAATCTTTGTGTGCTTCACGCTGCAATTCCGATGAATCGAGCATGTCGCCAATGTTGCGCATCCGATGTAGATGCACCACATAAAATAAGTGGCGTCCCCTAGGGGATTCGAACCCCTGTTACCGCCGTGAAAGGGCGGTGTCCTAGGCCTCTAGACGAAGGGGACCCCGGACCATCGTTTACACTCCGATGTTAAGAGTTGGTGGAGCTACGCGGGATCGAACCGCGGACCTCTTGCATGCCATGCAAGCGCTCTCCCAGCTGAGCTATAGCCCCAACTCGTTTGCTTTTTCAGGGGGCGTCCCCTTCAGTGCGAGGCGCATTTTAGGGAGCCCCCCCTAATGAGTCAATAGCGTTTTTTACGAATTGGCTCTGTTTGCTACAAATTCAACCGCCTTGTTGATCCTTTCGACAGAACGCGCCTGCCCAATCAACAATAAGGTCAGATCCAGGCTTGGAGACTGCCCGGCTCCGGTTGCAGCAACGCGCAATGGCATGCCAACCTTACCCATTCCAAGCTCCAGCTCAGCAGCTGTCTCCTGAATGCAGGTGTGGATCGCTTCTGCGTTCCACTGGGTTAACGCCGCCAGCTTATCGGCCACCAGCTGCAGTGGCGCCTGAGCAACTGGACGCAGGTGCTTCTTAGCTGCCGCAGCATCGAACTCGGCGAAGTCTTCGTAATAGTAACGGCTGCTGGCTGCGAGCTCTTTCAAGGTGTTGCATCGTTCTGCCATCACAGGCACCAGCTCGACCAAGGCAGGGCCCTGGCTGACATCGATACCCTGATCATTGAAATGCCATGCCAACTGCTCAGCGACGTAATCAACCGGCATGCTCTTCATGTAATGCTGGTTCAGCCACAGCAGCTTTTCCGTATTGAAGGCAGAAGCTGACTTATTGATGGCTTTCAGGGTAAACAGCTCAACCATCTCTTCACGGGAGAAGATCTCCTGATCACCATGAGACCAACCCAAGCGAACCAGGTAATTCAACAGCGCTTCTGGCAGGAAACCATCGTCACGGTATTGCATCACGCTCACGGCGCCATGGCGCTTGGACAGCTTGGCACCATCATCACCCAGGATCATCGATACATGGGCAAACTCTGGCACCGGTGCGCCCAGTGCTTGATAGATGTTGATCTGACGCGGAGTATTGTTGATGTGGTCTTCACCACGAACCACCTGGGTGATCCCCATGTCCCAATCATCGACCACGACACAGAAGTTGTAGGTCGGCGAGCCGTCAGTGCGTCGGATGATCAGATCATCCAATTCGCTGTTGTCGATCTCGATGCGACCACGCACATGGTCGTCAAACACCACGGTCCCTTCGGCCGGGTTGCGGAAGCGCACGACGAAAGGCGCATCTTCGGCAGCCGCAGCTTGACCGTCACGGCAGTGTCCGTCATATCGAGCTTTTTCGCCATTGGCCATCTGCTGTTCACGCAAGGCATCAACGCGCTCTTTTGAGCAGTAGCACTTATAAGCCTTACCCTCTTGCAGTAACTGATCGATCAGTTGGTTATATCGATCAAACCGCTGCGTCTGGAAGTACGGGCCCTCTTCCCAGTTCAGACCCAACCACTCCATACCTTCCATGATGGCATCAATAGCTTCCTGGCTGGAACGCTCCAGATCGGTATCTTCGATCCGCAGAACGAACTCACCGCCTTGATTACGGGCGTGCAGCCACGAGTACAAAGCGGTACGGGCGCCGCCGACGTGCAGAAAGCCGGTCGGGCTTGGGGCGAAACGGGTTTTTACGGTCATATCCTTCTCGATATACAAAAGCTTGAGGAGTTGGCCGACGGCCATTTAAGCAGGCTAGTTTAGCAGCCATCGCCGCCACCACCAAAGGCTATCCGCCTTAGCTCGTACAATACGCAGGCCTTGTTCTACGCTAGGTATTGTGTCTTGCAGATCCGGAGCCGACCATGCCCACTAATATCAGCCAATCCGCCCCTGTCGAGAGCATCGCTCGCTACCTCAAGCAGATCCACGGCTACGACCAAGCCAGAGCGGAGTGCGAGGCACGCCAGGTGATCGCAGACTTTAAAAAGATGCAGTCATTGGGCTACATTCGTGGCTGGTATTTCGACAGCGATGGTCACTTAGATCTGATCCCAAGCGACGACGTATTAGGACGATTGCACGAGAAGTAGTGTTGTGAGCGGTGCCTTCAAGACTGGGTCACAAGATCGGCTCAATGGCCGGCCCAAGCATTAGAGGCAGGTTCCACTGCGCCAACGACAATGCGCAGCAGCTTTGAAGGAATAAGGTGAGATAATGGGCAAATATCCCAGCAGATGCGGGAGCCGGCAGAACAAAGCACTTTACGTCGATGAACTCATAGCCAAACCATCACTTGAGTCATTTTGAGAAGCTGGCATAGTAAAGGCACCCGCCGTTCTTTTTTAGATGACTCAACCCCTTATGGATCTCCGTCAGTTACGTAACTTCGTCATGGTCGCCGAACACGCCAGTTTCACGCGTGCAGCCAAGGTACTGGGGGTCGCTCAGCCCGCTGTCAGCACCGCAATAAAAAAACTGGAGAACGATCTCGGCCTGGTCCTGCTACACCGCCAAGATAAGCGAGTCCAATTGACCGCCGAGGGGCAAGAGCTGCTTCCCCACGCGCAAGCCATCCTGCAGCGGGTTGAACAAGCCACACAAGCCATGGCACGCCTGCGAGATCTGGACCGGGGAGAGGTTCGTATCGCCCTGCCCGGCATGATCGGCTCCTACTACTTCCCGGCCCTATTGATGGCGTTTCACCACCGCTACCCAGATCTCAAGCTGTCGCTTTGCGAAGCGGGCACCAACGAGATCCGGGGCATGCTTGAGCGTGATGAAGTGGATATCGGTATTATTATCGATCCCGGCGAGCAGATGGGCCTAGATACCCTGCCTTTAACACGACCAGAAATGATCGCAGCCGTTGGCTTGGAGCACCCACTTGCGCAACAAGACACCATCGAGTGGGATGAGTTTTTCCAGCATGAGCTGGTCATGTTCAAACCCGGATACTATCACCGGGAGCTGGTCAACGAGTTGGCTCAAGCTCGTGGGTTTACACCCGACATCGCCTTTGAGACCAACCTCATCGAATTGATCCGCAGTATTGTTCGTCAAGGCTTTGCCATCACCACGGTGCTGGACATGGTGGTTGAGGGCGATCCCGAGATCAAAGCACTTAAGTTCAAAGAGCCCATGTTCTTAGATCTGCACGTTGGCTGGAAAAGTGGCCGCGCCTTGACCCAAGCAGACCGTACCTTCCTCGACTTCTTGCTTGAGCAGAGCGACTGAGACCATCCAAAGTAAACAGGGCAGCCCATAGAGCTGCCCTGCTTCCATCTATGGCATAAAGAAGTTTAATAGCAATTGCAGGATCACCGCGTTGGAGATATCAACGAAGAAAGCGTTCGCCAGCGGGATCACCATAAAAGCCAAAGGTGCCGCACCGTATCGCGCAGTGACGGCGTTCATATTGGCCATCGCGTTTGGCAGAGCACCAAGACCCATGCCCAGATAGCCCGCCGAGATCACGGCACTGTCGTAGCTTTTCCCCAACATAGGAAACATCACAAAGACCACCAGCAAGACCATCATAGTGACCTGCACCACCACCGTCACCAGCATCGGCAAAGCCAGATCCACCAAGGTCCATAATTGCATGCCCATAAGTGACATCGCCAAAAACAGACCCAGCGTCATTTCGCTCATCAGCGACAGCGACTGACCCTCAGTGGGCGCTTCCAACTTGGGCAGTAGACGCGGCAATATATTGGTCAGCACCAACCCCGACAGCATACAAGCCAAAAATTCCGGGATATTCACGCCGTGTTGTGTCCCCCATTGCGCCACATGGGTACCAAGGATCATCCCGGCAGACAGATACATCAGCACGACAAACATGCCCTGACTGTCGATCTGCCGACCCGAGCGTCGGTCTCCACTGGATTGGATCACCGGCTCGCCCGCTTTGAGTTTGTGCTTCTCAATCAACTTTTGCGCTAACGGGCCACCGACGAGGCCGCCAAGGATCAGTCCCATGGTGGCGCTGCCGATCCCGATCTCGAGCGCATTGCTGATCCCCACCTGCTCTTCAAACACCGATGACCAAGCCACCGACGTGCCGTGACCGCCAAACAAGGACACCGAGCCTAGCAGCAAGCCATTGACCGTCGGCAAGCCGGTCGCCATTGCCATGACCAAACCGGTGACGTTTTGCAGCACAACCCCGGCGACACAGATAAACATCAGCACCAACAGGGGTCGTCCCCCCTTGGTCAGCATGTCCAAGCGCGCAGACAAGCCCACCGAGGTAAAGAACGCCAGCAACAGCACATCCCGCAGAGACATATCAAACTGGACGTCAAAGCCCCATAACTGATGGGCAAGTAAAGAGAGCAGCGAGGCGGCGATCCCACCGGTCACTGGCTGAGGAATGTTATAACGGCGCAAAACGCCGATCTGGCTGTTCAACAGCCGACCGATCAGTAACACCACGACCGCAGCTAATACGGTTTCACGTAAAGACAATTCCATACCGAGCACCTTCTCAATGCATCGCACTTCCATCAGGAAGCACACTGGTCCACAAGCAAAGGCGGGCGATACTAACCATCAGCGAGGGGAATAACAAACTTCCACGGATGCATTTATATGCAGTCAATTCGGTTCGTCGCCGATATTTAGTGAGCAGACGTGAGGCCGGCGTTGATTAAGAACCTGTTTTTTATAGACATTGGTTGAATTCACCTCTTGCGCCAGGAAAGTTAGCAAGTATAGGCGGATATGACTCGACTTGATGAATTTTTCAACGCCCCTGAAGCGCATCCGGCTGACTTTGCGGCGCCGCCAAACTAAAACAATCCAGCTTTCGACAACGCGCAACGATCCCTGCAAGGCGCTCATATTGGCTCAGATCCACGCCACACTGTTGAGCCGTCTCATACTCCGGGATCACGCACACATCCACCAAGGTCAATTGATCGCCAAAGCAATAGGTAGCGGCGGTACGTTCTAGCTGAGCTTCCAGTCCATCAAAGGTTCGCTTGACCCAGTGGCAATACCAATCGCGCTGCTGTGCCTCATTTTGCTTCAGCTTCTGGCTCAGATACTTCATGACACGCTGGCTGTTCAGCGGATGACAATCACAGGCGATCTGCATTGCCATCGACCGCACCTGAGCCCGATCCGTCGGGTGGTCGGGGAGCAAGGGGTTGTCGGGGTAAGCTTCATCAAGGTACTCAATGATCGCC
Organism: Ferrimonas pelagia; assembly: GCF_039543565.1. Lineage (NCBI taxonomy): Bacteria > Pseudomonadati > Pseudomonadota > Gammaproteobacteria > Alteromonadales > Ferrimonadaceae > Ferrimonas > Ferrimonas pelagia. The sequence continues at coordinate 6,524 of NZ_BAABJZ010000003.1, forward strand.
AGCGACTGATTAAGGATAAGATCACCGTCCACCAGGGTCGGGATCAGCGCTGCCGGACTTAGGACACCATAGCCCGGTAAGTGTTGCTCGCCACCATCCAGCGCCAGGTTGACCGCTTTACTTTCAAACGCAAGCCGCTTGTGATGGCATGCGATCCGAACTCGATAGGCCGCACTGGAGCACCAATAACCGTAAAGTTTTAGCATCGCGTTCACTTTCCCAGCTCGAGACTCTTTCTGTTGAGAAAATATAGCCGCCCCGACCCTAAATGCATTAGATTGCAATGGATTATTGGACGCTCGGCGCCGTTCACAGCTTTCCTGAAAAGAATAAAAAAGGGCCAAAAGCCCCTTTATTGGTTCATCTCTCGGCGATCAGATCACTCCGCGCCGGATCTGATCTTCTTCAATGGACTCAAACAGTGCTTTGAAATTTCCTTCACCGAAGCCTTCATTGCCCTTACGCTGAATGATCTCAAAGAACACCGGCCCTATGACCGTCTGGGTGAAGATCTGCAACAGGATCCCATCTTTCATGGGCGCACCGTCGATCAGGATCCGCAGTTCACGCATGGCGTCCAGATCCTCGGTATGCCCTGCAACACGTTCGCCCACCTTGTCGTAATAGCTCTCCGGCGTCGGCATGAAATCCATTCCCCCAGCCCGCAGCGAGCGAACCGTGGCGTAGATGTCATTGGTGCTTAGCGCGATATGTTGGATCCCTTCGCCCTTATAAGCCTTGAGGTATTCCTCGATCTGGCTCTTGTCGTCCGACGACTCGTTGATGGGAATGCGGATCTTGCCACAGGGGCCGGTCATCGCACGGCTGATCAAACCGGTCTTCTTCCCTTCGATGTCAAAATAGCGGATCTCACGGAAGTTGCCGATCCGCTCATAGAATCCGGCCCATTTGTCCATGTTGCCTTGATAGACATTGTGGGTGAGATGGTCGATCTCAAACAGACCGCTGTCGATCTGGGCCAGGCGCTGTTGATAATCATCATGGAACACAAAATCGACGTCGTAGATGGAGTGCTCACCATAACGATCGACAAAATACAGGGTTGAGCCGCCGATCCCATTGACCGCCGGGATCTTCAGCTCCATCGGTCCAATATTACCTTCAAACGGCTCCGCGCCTTGCTCCACCGCGTAAGCCAATGCCTTACCCGCATCCTTCACTCGCCAAGCCATGCCACACACGCTGGGCCCATGATCACGTGCAAACGCCTCAGCCTGAGAATGCGGCTGCGCGTTGACGATGAAGTTAATATCGCCCTGACGGAACAACCAGGCTTGTTTACTGCGATGACGGGCGATCTCGGCAAACCCGAGCTGAGCAAATAACTGCTTAAGGGCCTCGATCCCGGCCGGATCTGGCGCTGTATATTCGACGAACTCAAAGCCATCCGTCGCCAATGGGTTCCAATCGGGGTTGCTGTTCGCTGATGTCACTGTGTTGTTCTCCCTTTACCGCGTTCACGACGCCAATGCTGTAACAACCTGTTTACCTCATTGCTGGTACGGGAAGGAAGCGCCGAATGGGATCCGCGGGCAGGTCGCGAAACAAAGCAAATGTCATACTGACTTTACAGCGTGACATTTACTTCAAAGTAACAACAACTTATTTAGTACTTCGCTGTTTTCCGATCCGATACTCACGCAGCTTATTGGCGATCGCCGTATGGGAAACCCCAAGCTTTCTGGCCAACTGTCGTGTCGAAGGGTAAGCCGGATACAGTCGGCGCAATAAACTGGACTCAAACTGCTTCACCGCCTCATCCAGGGTGCCTTCAAACTCCTGATCGAAATAACCAAAGTTCTCACTCCAGGCAGGCAAACGCAGCTGCTCCGGGGTCAACTCCCCCCGCTCGTCAGCCATCGACACCGCGCGGAAGATGGCGTTCTTTAACTGGCGAACGTTGCCCGGCCACGCGTAATTACGAATAAAGTCCCGACACGCCGCCGACAACTGTCGCAAAGGACTGCCCAGCTGCTCGCTATAGTGCTCTAAGAACAACTCCGCCAAAGGAATGATGTCCGCTTTGCGCTCACGCAGCGGCGGCAATTGCAGGTTCAGCACATTGATCCGGTAGTAGAGATCCTCGCGAAAGGCCCCTTTCTGACACAACTCAGACAGATCCTTCTGACTGGCACAGACAATGCGCAGATCCACCGTGATCTCGGTATCGTCGCCCACCCGGCGGAAACAACCATCTTGGATCAAGCGCAGCAATTTCACCTGCAGTTGAGGCGACATGTCCGCCACCTCGTCCAAAAACACCGTCCCGCCATTTGCTTGCTCGATCACCCCGCGCTTAACCACTTCTCCGGGGCTCGACGCCAAACCAAACAGCTCGCTCTCCGCCACCTCATCCGGCAGCGACGCACAGTTGATCACCACAAAGGCCTTGTCCTGGCGCAGGCTGGCTTCGTGACAGGCACGAGCCAATTGCTCTTTGCCCGTACCGGTTTCCCCTAGGATCAACAAGGGAGCCTCCAATTGCGCCATACGCTGCGCCTCAAAGATCAGCGCCGCCATCCGCTCACTGTCAGCGATCAAGGTATCAAAACCGGAGCGTTGCTCCCTTAAGGCATTAAACTGCTTACCAACCCGTGCCGGTGACTTGAGCTGAACCATAGCACCGGCCAAGATCTTAGTGCCCTCTTCATCGGGCAGATAGATAGGTAAGATCTCCGCCAAATACTGGTTGCCGCTGATCGTCACTGTCGTCGCCTGTGGCAACACGTCCTCACAGCCCAGCCAACGGACAAACGAAAAGCCCTGAATAAAGTTTGCCGCCGGTTGCTCCAACACCGCCTCAGCAGCAGCGCCAAACACCGCCAGCGTCGAATCGTTGACCATCGAGAAGTTGGCTTTCAGATCCAACGAGAAGATCGGATCGGGTAAGGCCCGCAGCAACGCCTCCATGGCATAATGCTCTCGCTCTGAGGGCATATAAGGCACGGTGCGGACATCGGTAACGTTCGGGATCCGCCGCAACATCGGCATCAACTCTTGGAGCTGCTCGAACGTGGGAGCGGGGATCTGCAGATACACAAACCCTTCGCTGGCCGCATCGATGGCATTGATATTTATCTCGTGCTTCTCAAGCACTTCAAGGATCTCACGCGCTAATCCTATGCGATCTTGACAACTGACTCGTAAGCGCATCAGCCCTTCCTGTTGTTATATGTGCATTTGTGGGAACGGTTGTGCCGATAATACTGTAAAAGAACCTGTACGTTATAGTCCTTAGTGACAAAAAACCCACCTTGTCCGGTGGGCTGTTTACAGGTAGGTCGCCAGCGACGGCTCCTGCTCAGGAGAACAACGCGTCCGTCTTGGCGGCCATGATCAGATCATTCTTATGCAGCCCCCCGATGGCGTGGGTCCACCAGGTGACCGTCACCTTGCCCCATTCCAATAAGATCCCCGGGTGGTGAAACTCCGCCTCCGCCAGCTCGGCAACCTGATTGGCAAAGGCCCAAGCCAGCTTAAAGTTCTTAAACGTATACACACGTTCCAACTGCATCACACCGGCTCGCACCGGCACCGCCCAGTCGGGCAGCTCACGCATCAGTTGCGCCAACTCCTGCTCCTCGATCTGAGGGGCACCGGCCTGACAGGCCTCGCACTTCAATGTCGATAATTCGCTCATGATCTATTCCTTTAGCTTACTTGTTGTTTGGGGGGAAACGTCGGTTCAAACAGCCCCAGTCGTTGTGCCTGCGCCACACACTGCATCAGATCCTGATCGGCCAGCTCATACAGCTGATCGATCTCATCCAGCACATAATAGATCGGCTGCATAATGTCGATGCGATACGGAGTGCGCATCGCCTCCACCACATTCATCGGCCGGATCTCCGGCTCAGCCGAGATCGCGTATTGAGTTTCCCCCGGGCTCGATAGGATCCCACCGCCGTAGATCTTCAATTGCTGCTCGGCCCGCACCAAGCCAAATTCGACGGTAAACCAGTAGAGTCGCGCCAGGTAGCTGCGCTCATTGGGATGGGCCGCCAGCCCCAGCTTGCCGTAGGTGTGGGTGAAGTGCGCGAAGGCGGGGTTGGTTAATAGCGGACAATGGCCGAAGATCTCATGAAAGATGTCCGGCTCTTGTAGATAATCAAACTCCTCCCGACTGCGGATGAAGGTGGCAACCGGAAATTGCTTATCCGCCAGCAATTGAAAGAAGCGTTCGAATGAGATCAGGGCCGGCACCTGGGCCGTGCGCCAGCCGGTGCTGTCTAGCAGCACCTCATCCACCTCGTGCAGCTGTGGGATCCGTTCGTTGGGCAACGCCAGTGCCGCCAATCCGGCCATGTACTCATCGCAGGCTTTGCCCGCAATACATTGACGCTGACGAGCAATGAGATCCGCCCAGATCCTATCTTCGCCTTCGGGGTAGAGGATCCGCCCATTCGAGTCCGGTTGACGTGCCGTGTATCGCGACTGTTTCATCGTACCTCCCCGGCGGGTGGAGCCCCGCTCGACACCCGGTTCGGCTCCAATGCCTGAGCCAGATCGGCGAGCAGATCATCGACATGCTCCAGCCCGATCGCCAAGCGCACCAGGGTATCGCTGATCCCGGCCCGCCGCCTCGCCTCCGGCTCATACGGACTGTGCGTCATCGACGCCGGATGTTGTACCAGTGACTCGGCGTCACCCAGACTGACGGCAAGCGTGAATAACTTGAGTCCGTCGGCAAACGCCAAGGCATCGGCATAATCCCCTTTCAGCTCCAGCGCCACCACACCACCGCCAGCGGCCATCTGCTGGCCGATCAACTCCGAGCCCGCGTGGCCAGCCAGCCCAGGGTAGAACACCCGCTCCACGCCTGGGTGCGCTTGCAGAAACTGCGCCACCGCCAGGGCATTGGCACAATGTCGCTCCAACCGAACCGCCAGGGTCTTCAAGCCGCGTAGGATCAACCACGCATCGTGCGGCGAGAGCACGGCACCGAAGTCCTTGCGGATCTCCCCACGCAATCGCGCCATCAACTCCGCCTGACCGCAGACCACCCCGGCGATCACATCGCCATGGCCATTGAGGTATTTGGTCGCACTGTGGAGCACCACATCAATACCGTGGCTCAGCGGCCGTTGCAGCAAGGGCGTCATAAAGGTGTTGTCGACCACGCTAAGCAGCTCATGCTGCCGAGCCAGCAAGGCGATGCGATCCAGATCAAACACCTGTAAATGAGGATTGACCGGGGTTTCCAGCAAAACCAATCGGGTGTTGGGCCGGATCGCCTCAACAACCTGATCCAACTGGGAAAAGTCCACCTCAGTGAACTCGATGCCAAATCGGGGCAACTGCTCCGTTACCAAAGAGTGGCTGCAACCATACAAGCCCCGCGCCACCAACAGGTGATCGCCTTGCTGCAACAAGGTCAACAGCACGGCGGACACCGCAGCCATACCGCTGGCAAAGGCCACAGCGTCCTCCGCGCCCTCCAGCAGCGCCATCCGTCGCTCGAACTCATCGGTCGTTGGATTACCGAGTCGAGTGTAGATCGGGCCAGAGCGCTCTCCGGCAAACCGCGCCCCCCCGGTCTGACAGTCCGGAAAGGCGAACGTAGCCGATTGCCATAATGGCGTAACCAAGCTGGCAGTGGGATCGCGCCGGTGTCCCCCATGGATTACACACGTATTTGGATGCATCTTCGCAACCATGAATTTCTCCCTAGATCCGTCGCTGGCACGTCGATTTATCACTTTGTGCTGTGCCAAAAGCATTGCCCTACCTTAATTCAGACAACCGCAACAGGAAGAAATCACTCGTGGGATTAATGCATCTTATATTGTAAATTCATCGTTACGCTGTTGATATTGCCGCGCCTGGCGCAGTGCATCCGCCGAGACCCGGGTCAACTCCGCCAAGAGCTTGCCCTGCACGGCCAGCAATGACGGCCTGGCGCCGCTTTGATACGGCAACGGGCGACATTCGGCACAGGCGGCAAAGCCGAGCCGAGCGGTCAGCAGTCCCGCTCCGAGTCCTTGGGCGATCCGAGCTGACAACTTGCCTGTCAGCTCCGTCGACAGCATCTGTGTGCCCAGATCCACCGCCAGCTCACTGCCGCCGGCATACAACAGATTGACCAGGATCCCCCGCACCAAACGAACACGGCTCAGATAGCCGGGCTCGATCCCGTAGATCCGCGCCACTTCATCCAGCATGGCCTGATTGCGCCACAGCATCAGCGCCATATCCAGCGTCGCCATTGGGCTGGCTGCCAGCAACAAACTGGCCTGCGCCGCAAACCGGTAGATGCACTGCTGCGCCGCCCGATCTTGCTCAGACAGCACCGTGCGCTCATACAGCAGCAACAGCTCCCCGTCACTGTGATGAGGCTGACAGCGCTGCTGCCACCGTTGATAGTTGGCCTGATGGGCTTCAGGCAAGCGCTGACTAAGGGCGGCGACAAAGGCCGGTGCTTCGCCCCGCTGGGCACTGTCGAGGATCCTCTGCCCACACTGGCGCTGCTCCCCTGCCCGTTTCAGCTGGCGTAATCGACGCCACTCGCGCAGACATAAACGCAACAGCAGCCACACCCCGCCTCCCAGCGCCACGCTGTAAAGACCAAACAACACCGGACTGCGCTGCCAAGCCTGCCACAGCGTCCAGCCCGCTTCGGCCAGCACCAGCAAGCCAAAAGCCAGCATCACCAGCCGGGCCAAGCGACCGTGGACACGCCGTATCGGACGTTCCGAGGCGGCCGTCTGTGCGTCCTGCCACAGGGTCTCGTCGATCTCTTGCGCCGGCGCTACCGCCTCCGGCGCCACCTTCGCCTCATCGGACTCATCAAACTGTTGTGCCGGTTTCAATCTGCTCATCGCATCTTATCTCCCAACATCCACTCGATCAGATGATCCATCCGCATGTGCGGCAGCGCCGACTGTGGTCGTTCCAACCGTGGCGGCGCCAACGTCGCGAAATCAAAGCCCTGCTGCTGCCAAAAACCGGCACTGGGTAGCCGTTTTGGCACCTCACCGGGAAAGCGGGTCGTGGGTTGATGCTGTGGATCAAGCCCGCGGATCACCGGCACCACCCCACTGCCCTGATCGATCTGGCCCTGCTGACTGGCGCAGATAGCACTCAGCACCATGGTTTCGACCCGTCCTCCGGAAAAGCGCGCACGCCGTCCGCTCTCCCCCATCAGGCTATCGGTTAATGCCAGCAGGTTGGGGTGTTGATCCACCGTGATGTGATCGGCCTTACCGGCGACAAACAACAGTTTGTCGATCTGAGGCCGAAACAAGCGACGCAACAGTGAGCCCGGCCCGTAATGGAAGCTTTGCATGATGGCCTGGATCGACTGTGCCATCTGATCGATCTGGGCATGACCCTGATCCAGCGCGCCTAAGGTATCCAGCAACACCACCTGGCGATCAAATCGGGCAAAGTGCTGGCGATAGAAGGGTTTCACCACCTGCTGGCAATACGCGTCATAACGGGCCGCCAACAGATCACGCAAGGGATCGTCCGATCGCTCAAAACGCTCTGGCGGCAAGGGGAAAAATGCCAGGATCGGCGTCCCCGCCAACTCCCCTGGCAGCAACGCCCGTCCCGGTTGCAGATAAGTGGCAGCGAGTTCGGAGCGCAATTGTGACAGCAACGCCGCATACCCCTGTGCGATCTCATCCACACTGTCATCGCACACCGCATCCAGTCTGGCCCGCCAAGGCGCCGCGTGACGGTCCCAGGGCTCACTGGTCAACATCCGCCACTGCTGCGCGCTCCACTGGGCAAAGTCCTGCGACAGCATCGGCAGATCCAACAGCCACTCGCCGGGATAATCCACCAGATCCAGATACAGGGTGAGATGATCGGTCAACTGACGTTTGAGCCCCCGGGCAGGGACAAATCGCAGCGCCAAGCGGATCTCAGACAGGCCGCGAGTCGACGGTGGCCAGCTCGGCGGTGACTGACACAAACCGTCGATGGCCCCCTCATAGTCGAAGGGCAGCAGGGTCAGATCCGGCTGATGTTGACGCTGAACCCCCAACAAACGCCCCTCATGCAGCGCCTGCCACATCGGCAAATGCGTCTCTTGCGCGTGCAGCAATTGGTGCACCAAAGAGGTTAGAAAAGCGGTTTTGCCCGCACCGGACAGTCCGGTGATCCCCACCCGCAGGTGTTGATCCAGACTGCGATAGGCCAGTTGCTGGGCATGGCGGCCTAAGCCGCGTAGCTGTGTTTTGAATGCATCCATATAAAATAGCGGAAGCCTGACGGCTCCCGCAATAAGGGCTTATTTCAGATTATCGATCTCACGGCGCAAGCTGTATGCGTCGGAGGTGACATGGCGTTCCATCTGCTGCAAACGCAGCTCCAGCGAGCGAAAGCGGCTATTCACATCACGAAACGCATTGCGGGGGGATTCACCGGCTTGCCAGACCTTAGACTTCACATCCGGCCGGTGCATCGGCTCCTCACGCGGTTTCTTATCCAGCAGAACCCAGCCGACCACATACATCAGCAGAACAAAGCTAAAGATCCCGGTCAGAAGCAAAGCCGACAGCGCAACGATCCGAACCAGCCACACTTCGAGACTAAAACGCTCCGCCAGTCCGGCACACACCCCGGCGATCTTGCCTTGCTCTGGGATCCGATACAGGGGGGGGGATTGATCATTCATGGCCATGTTTCCTCCGCCATTCTGGGGACTCCGCGTCGAGGATCCGCTCCAAGCTGTCGATACGGCCGGCCATCTTATCGGCCCGATGCAGCAAGTCGTTCAGTTGTTGGTACTCTTCATCGGTCAACCCCTGACTGATCTGCTTCTTACTGCGGTAATGCAAGATCAGCCAAATGGGCGCGACTATCACCAGAAAAATGATAATCGGCGCAACCAGTAATCCGATCAGCTCGTCCATGCGTAACTCCTTATCGCGTCGTTCTTAAGATTTCTTCTTGGCCATCTTCTTTTTCATGGCCTCCAGCTCGTCGTTCACCCGATCTTCCGCTTCCAGTGCGGCAAATTCGTCCTCCAGGCTGCGCGGCTGGCTCAGCTCATAGGCTTCCACCTCGGATTCGATCCCCTCGACTCGACGCTCGTATTGGTCAAACCGACTCATCGCCTCATCGATCTTAGAGGTATCCAGCTGACGTTTCACATCCAAGCGGGAGCTGGCCGCTTGTTTACGCATCACAATCGTCTTCTGACGGGCACGCGCGTCATTGAGCTTCTCTTGCAGTTGGGTGATCTCCTCTTTCAACCGCTCGATCTGCTGCTCAACCACGATCAGCTCGTCTTTAAGCGCATCCACCAGATCCGACGCCTTCTGCTTCTCAATCAAGGCAGCGCGGGCCAGATCCTCACGGCCTTTCGACAAAGCCAATTCGGCTTTGGATTGCCACTCATTTACCTGATGCTGTGCCCGCTCTACCCGGCGGATCGCCTCTTTCTTCTCAGCTAAGATCTTGGCAGAGGTCGAGCGTACTTCAACCAGGGTGTCTTCCATCTCCTGGATGATCAGCCGAACCATCTTTTCCGGATCTTCAGCCTTATCCAACAAAGCACTTAAGTTGGAGTTCACTATGTCTGCAAAGCGCGTAAAAATACCCATAATCGATTCCTCATGATTTTTGTTGCCCTCGAGTCATAGGAATACAGATCCCGTGCCAACTCGGCAAAAACCACATAAGCTATTGTTTATTATGATGGTTAACAATATTGTTTCTTTTTGGCTCGTCCCTTTCTATTATGGAAAGCGCCAACAGTTAGCCAATCTCACCACACAGGAAGCCAGATGCCATCAGCTCGCCAAACGGACAATCTTATCGGCCAGTCCGCGGCTTTTCACCAAGTACTCGACCATGTCTCTAAGGTCGCGCCCCTGAGTAAACCCGTACTGATCATCGGTGAACGTGGCACTGGCAAGGAGCTCATTGCTGAGCGTCTGCACTTTCTGTCACGCCGTTGGGAACAGCCCTATATCAAGCTGAACTGCGCCGCCCTGAATGAAAACCTACTGGAAAGTGAGCTGTTTGGCCATGAATCTGGCGCCTTCACCGGTGCCGGCAAGCGCCACGAAGGCCGGTTTGAACGCGCCGACAAAGGCACCCTGTTTCTCGATGAGCTGGCCAACACCTCAGGTCTTATCCAGGAAAAGCTACTGCGAGTGATCGAATATGGGGAATTTGAGCGCGTCGGCGGCAATCGCACCATCCGCTCCGACGCCCGCCTGATCTGCGCCACCAACGAAGATCTGCCCCGCCTAGCCGCTCAAGGAGAATTCCGCGCCGATCTGCTTGATCGTTTGGCGTTCGATGTGATCACCCTGCCGCCGCTGCGCTCACGGCCGGAGGACATCATGTTGCTGGCCGAGAGCTTCGCCCTGCAGATGACACGGCAACTGGAGTTGGAGCTGTTTTCCGGCTTCACTGAGCGGGCGAAGCAAACCCTGATGGGCTATCACTGGCCAGGCAACGTGCGTGAACTGAAAAACGTGGTTGAGCGCAGCGTCTATCGCCATAACAACGCACAACTGCCGGTCCATCACATCGTGGTCGACCCGTTTGAATCCCCCTGGCGGCCCGAGCAAAAGGTGCGCACGGAAGATCAGCGCCCCAGTCCTGCGCCCGTTAGTAAGCCGGCATCGGTCGAGCCGATCCCGCAGGAGATCCAATTCCCGCTAGACTATAAGCAAAGCTGTCAGGATCACGAGATCCGCATCCTCAAGCAGGCGCTGGTGCAGAGCCAATACAACCAGAAAAAGAGCGCCGAAATGCTGGGGCTGACCTACCACCAGCTGCGCGGTATATTGAAGAAATACGACCTGCTGACGGCTCAGGACAATTGAGCCCCCTGTTCGCCCCTGCTAGACTACTGCGATCAATAAGTTGTGAAAGATCATCATGGCGAGATCCTGGCTCCTCCCCGTCCTGCTGGCCGGACTGTTAACCGGTTGCAGCGACAATAACATCCACCACGACGCGGGCTTGGTCTATTGCTCTGAAGGCAACCCTGAAACCTTCAATCCGCAGCTCACCACGTCTGGCACCGCCATCGATGCAACCGCCAAGCAGTTGTACAATCGCCTGCTGCGGATCGACGCCAACACCGGCGAGCTGCAGCCCGAGTTGGCCTTGTCTTGGCTGGTGAGTGAGGATCAGCGCGAATATCGCTTCGTCTTGCGTCAAGATGTACGCTTTCATCACAACGATAGGTTCGTTCCCAGCCGCCACCTGAACGCTGACGATGTGCTGTTTAGCTTCAATCGCGTGATCGACTCAACCCATCCCTATCATTCGGTTTCGGGCGGACACTACCCCTTTTTCCAAGGGATCGGCTTAGACCGAAACCTGCTTGCCATCGAGCGGATCTCCGATCACGAACTCCGCTTTGTCCTGGCCCAGCCCAGCGCCAGCTTTCTGGCCGACATCGCCACCGACTTTGCGGCGATCCTCTCGGCCGAATATGGCGAGCAACTGTTACGCCATGGCGAGCCGGAACGACTCGACAGTCAGCCCATTGGCACAGGTCCATTTTACCTGAAGGATTTCCTGCGCAACCGGCACATTCGCTACGCCCGCCATGAAGGCTACTGGGGGCCTCGGGTCGAGTTGGATCAGCTGGTGTTTGACATCACGCCCTCCAGTACCACCCGGGTAATCAAACTGATCGGCGGTGACTGTGATGTCGCCGCACTGCCGCAGATCAGCGAACTGTCGGTGATCCAACGTTACGATGATCTCGCCATCGACGCTCGCCCCGGACTCAATGTGGCCTTCTGGGCCTTTAATACCCAAAAGCCCCCGCTGGACGATCCCCGCGTCCGCCAAGCGCTGAGCCTCGCGGTCGACAAACGCCGGATCCTCACCGCGGTCTACCACAACACCGCAGTGAGCAGCAAAGGTCTACTGCCGCCTATCTCCTGGGCGTACGACCCCAATTTGCCGGAGTTCCCGCACGATCCCCTTCGGGCCCGCCAGTTGCTCGATAGCGCCGGTTACAGTGAGCTGGAGCTCAATGTATGGGCCATGCCGGTCAGTCGGATCTACAACCCCAACGCGATCAAAACCGCGGAGATCCTGCAGCAAGATCTGGCCAAGATCGGCGTACGTTTGAACATCGTCAGCTACGAGTGGGGCGGCTTTATCAGCAAGCTGGAACATGCCGAATACGACTCCGTTCTGATCGGCTGGGCGGCGGACAATCTGGATCCGGACAACTTCTTCACGCCGCTACTGAGCTGCGATGCACTGCTGTCCGGCTCAAATCGGGCGCGCTGGTGTGATCCCCAATTTGATGCGCTGATGGCGCAAGCCAAGGCAACCGAAGACAAAGCCACCCGTCGCCGCCTCTACAGTCAGCTCGAGCATCAATTACAACAGCAACTGCCGCTGCTGCCGCTGGCGCACGCCAACCGGACGCTTGGCCGCCAACGCAAATGGCAAGGGCCGATCCTGCATACCAGTGGCGGCGTCGATTTCACCCAGTTGTCCAAGGAGCCGTAAATGCTGACCTACCTGCTTAGACGGCTGAATCTGTTGATCCTCACCACCTTGGTGTTATTAGGCCTGCTCTACTTTGCCAGCCTGAACATGCCGGGCGATCCGCTCACCACCCTCAGCGGGATCCCCCACCCCAGTGAGCAACAACGTGCCGATCTGACCGAGACCTATCGGCTCGAGCACGGCCACATTCAAGGTTACTTGGCCTTTGTGGGTCAGCGCCTCAGCGGTAACTTCGGCTTGTCGCAGGCGTCCGGGATCCCGGTCAGCCAAGAATTGATGCAGGTGCTGCCCGCCACCATCGAGTTGAGTGTGTTGGCCGTCCTGCTCTCGCTCATTGTCGGGATCCCATTGGGGATCCTGGCAGCAAGCCGCCGCGGCCCCTTGCCGAAGATCCTCTGGACGGGCACGCTGCTCGGCTTCAGTGTGCCGATCTTCTGGCTGGGCTTACTGCTGATGCTCACCTTTGGTCTTGAGTGGGATCTGTTGCCGCCATCGGGCCGATTGAATCTGCTGTACGATATTCCACAGGTGACCGGCTTCTTGTTGATCGATATTCCCCTGTCCGATGCCAGCTGGCGCGGGGCAGCGCTGCAGGATGCGGTCAACCACCTGATCTTGCCCACCTTGGCCTTGGCAACACTGCCTTGCACCATAGTGATCCGCACCATTCGCGCGGCCATGCTGGCCGAAATGGACAAAAACTACATTCGAGCGCTAACCGCCCGGGGCGTCCACCATTGGAGCCTGATCCTCCACCATGCCCTGCCTAATTCGCTGGCGCCCATGCTGCGGACCCTCAGCCTGCAACTGGGCCAGTTGATCTCCGGTGCGATTGTGGTCGAGATGATCTTCACCTGGCCGGGGATCGGCAATTGGCTGCTCTCGGCTCAATACCAAGGGGATCACACCTCGCTAACCGGTGGGATCCTGGTGGTCTCACTGAGCATTATCGTCACAGCCATTGCGCTGGAGATCGCCCAGGCATTGCTCAACCCGATCAACCGCAAGGAGATCCATGGCTAATACATCGCTGTACCACGAGGATAAGATCCCCTCGCCATGGCACCAGATCTGGCGACACTACCAAAGTCGACCCAGCGCCGTTGTCGGCCTGTGGGCATTGCTGCTGGTGGTCTTCCTATCACTGTTTGGTCCGCTGATCGCCCCGTTCAGTGCCGAGCAGCAGGCCACCGAGCACCTGCTCGCGCCCCCCTCTTGGTTTGCCGACGGCTCCGTCGACTACTTCCTCGGTACGGATGCGTTAGGCCGGGATCTGCTGTCCCGACTGCTGCACGGCGCACATTTGACCTTCGGTTACGCCGCCTTGATCGTCTGGGTCGCCCTGTGCCTCGGCTTTGTGATCGGCACCTTGTCCGGCGCCAGTAAGGGCCTGCAATCTTCGGTGCTGGGCCACCTGCTCGATGCCTTGCTGTCGCTGCCCTCCTTGCTGTTAGCCCTGTTGTTTGCCGCGGTGCTGGGCCCGGGGGCACACAATGTCTTCTGGGCCGTTGGCCTCGCGCTGCTGCCGGGCTTCGTGCGCGTGGTTCACAATGCCATCCATGAGGAGATGCAAAAGGAGTACGTGATGGCGGCGCGGCTGGATGGGGCCAGCCGTTGGCAACTGCTGCGCTACGTGATCTGGCCCAATATCACCGATCCGGTGGTGGTTCACACCACATTGGCGTTTTCCACTGCGATCCTCGACATCGCGGTGCTGGGCTTTTTGTCTCTCGGCACCCAGGCGCCGTCGCCGGAATGGGGCTCGATGGTGCGCGAGGGCACCAATAACGTGCTCAGTGCCCCTTGGACGGTCACCATGCCCGGCTTGGCGATCTTATTCAGCGTCTTAGCCACTAACCTTGTGGGCGATGGTCTGCGCCAGGCCATCGCTGAGGAGCGGGGATAATGCAGTTATTGGATATCCGCAACCTGACCATCGAGCTGGACACGCCACACGGGCGCTACTTAGCGCTGGAGCGGTTTAGCCTTAAGCTCAGCGAAGGCGAGATCCACGGTCTGGTCGGCGAATCCGGCTCAGGCAAAAGCTTGCTGGCGAAAGCGATCCTGGGGATCACCGATCGCCGCACCCATGTCCAGGCCGATCGATTGAGCTGGAATGGCCACAATATGCTCACCATGAGCCCGGCCCAGCGGCGCGAGCTGATGGCCAACGAGATCGCCATGATCTTCCAGGAGCCCGCATCTTGCCTCGATCCCGGTGCCCGGATCGGCGCACAATTGCTCGAAGCGATGCCCAGGTTCGACGCCGAGCCATGGTGGCAGCGCAAACAGAAGCGCCAGGCATTGGCAATCAAGCTCTTGCATAAGGTCGGGCTAAAAGAGCACAAGCCATTACTGCGCGCCTTTCCTTGGGAGCTGTCTGAAGGCGAGGCCCACAAGGTGATGTTGGCGATGGCCCTGTCCCACAAACCGAAACTGATCATCGCCGATGAGCCCACGACCGGGCTGGAAAGCTCAGATCAAGCCAAGATCTTCCGCCTGCTCGACAAGATGAACAAGCTCGGTAACGTGGCGATCTTGTTCATCAGTCATGATCTGGAATCGGTTGCCCAATGGTCTCATCAGGTCACGGTGCTGTATTGCGGCCACCTGATGGAATCCGGCCGCAGCAAGCGGATCAGCACTCAGCCCATGCACCCCTATACTCAGGCGCTGCTGCAAAGTGCACTGACCATGCAATCGAGCCTGCCAAGCAAGAGCGATCTGCCGGCGCTGCGTGGGGCGGTGCCGCCTTTGCAACACCTGCCCGTAGGTTGTCGTCTCGGCCCACGCTGCCCCTATGCTCGGCGCGAGTGCGTCAAACCGCCAACCATTCGCAGTCAGTCGGGTCACGCCTACCGCTGCCACTTTCCACTGACGGATAAGGACACGACATCATGATCCCAGTGTTGCAGGTCCGCGGGCTGCATAAACACTATCGCAAGCACGAATCCCTGTTCAAGCGAACCTATAAACAGGCGCTCGCCCCCATCTCCTTCGATCTGTACGCCGGTGAGACCCTGGCCTTCGTTGGCGAAGCGGGCTCCGGACGCAGCTCGCTGGCCCAGGTGCTGGCCGGAGCCAAGCCCCGCAGCGGCGGCCAGATCTTATTGCAAGGCGAGGAGTTGCTGACCAAAGACCGACGCCGGCGCAGTCAGGATATCCGCATGATCTTTCAAGATCCCAGCACCTCGTTAAACCCGCGGCTGAGGATCGGCGCCCAGCTCGAAGAGCCCTTGCTGTTTAACACCGAGATGAGCGCTGAGCAGCGCATGGAAGCGGTTGCCGTTGGCCTGATCCGGGTAGGCTTACTGCGCGAACACGCCGATTTCTACCCCCACATGCTGGCCCACGGTCAGCGTCAGCGGATCGCCATCGCACGCGCCCTGATGCTGGATCCCAAGGTGGTCATTGCCGACGAAGCCTTCAGCGGCTTAGATACGTCACTGCGGGCCCAGTGCATCAACCTGATGCTGCAATTGCAGCGCCAGATGGGGCTTTCCTATGTCCTGATGTCGCACGATCTCGGCCTGGTTCGTCATATGAGCGATCGCGTCGTCGTCATGAAGAAAGGCAAGATCGTCGAGCAGGGAGACACCGAAACCGTGTTCGCCACACCGCAACACGACTACACCAAACGCTTGCTCGAATCGCAGTTTTTTAAAAAGAAGCATTAAAAAACCCCGCAAAAGCGGGGTCTAAATCGATGGCAGGGTGAGGATCAATCCAGCGCGATCACCTCAAACGGCACCACGGGATCGACATCGGCATCGTAATCGATCCCCGCTAAGCCGAAGCCGAACAGGCTTAAGAACTCCGCCTTATACTCGTTGTAATCGGCCAGCTCCGTCAGGTTGTCGTTGGTCACCTGGCTCCACAGCGTCTGACAGTGCTGCTGAATGTCTTCGCGCAGCTCCCAGTCATCCAAACGCAGGCGATTGTCGTCATCCGTTGGGATAGTGCCATCGGCGCGGTACAAACGATCGCTGAGCATGCGCCAGATCTGCTCGATACAGCCCTCGTGCACGCCCTCTTCGCGCATCTTCTTAAACACCATGGCAATGTACAACGGCATCACCGGGATCGCAGAGGAAGCCTGAGTCACCACACTTTTAAGCACAGCCACGTTCGCGCCACCATCAATGGCGGCCAACTGATCATTCAGCGCCGTTGCGGCACGATCCAGATCTTTCTTCGCCTCACCCAACGCACCATGCCAGTAGATCGGCCAGGTGATCTCGGTACCGATGTAGCTGTACGCGACGGTGCGACAGCCTTGGGCCAACACGCCCGCCTCGGACAGCGCCTGGATCCACAGTTCCCAATCCTGTCCGCCCATCACGGTCACGGTATCGGCCACTTCCTGCTCGGTCGCCGCTTCGATGCTGGCTTCAAACAGCACATCTTTATTGGTATCGACTGCGGTTGCCGTGTAGGTTTCGCCCATCGGCTTAAGGGAGGAACGCACCAGCTCACCGCTGTCTGGCAGTTTACGTACCGGAGACGCCAGAGAGTAAACCACCATATCGATCTGACCCAGATCCTGCTTGATCAGCTCGATCGCCTTTTGTTTGGCTTGATGAGAGAAGGCATCACCGTTAATGCTCTTGGCGTACAAGCCGGCCTCATGCGCGGCCTTGTCAAAAGCGGCAGCGTTGTACCAACCTGCCGTGCCTGGCTTGCGTTCGGTCGCCGGCTTTTCGAAAAACACCCCGATGGTAGCAGCCTGACAGCCGAAAGCCGCAGAGATCCGCGACGACAAGCCATAACCGCTGGACGAGCCAACAACCAATACGCGCTTAGGGCCGTCGGTTAATGCTGGCTGAGATTGAACGTATGCAATTTGATCCTGTACGTTCTTCTCACAACCCACTGGATGGGTTGTGGTACAGATAAAGCCACGAGTTTTCGGTTTGATGATCATCTTCAATTCCCTAAACGCCGACGCCGGCCATTCCCGTTAAGGGCTCTGCCCGCGTCATGACAAAATTTCTGCTGGCAAGGTTACCCTAAACCGGCCATCGCATTAAACCCACAGCGTGGTGATCAGACCATTCACCATAAGATAGCGACAGAAAAAAAACGGCGACCCGAGGTCGCCGTTCATTAAGCTAAAAGCAGTATTATTGGTTCGCGCCAGCCTGATACAGGATGGTCGCTTCCGCACGCAGGCTCTCCACCAACGCCTGATAGCCCGCTTCGCTCATCTGCTGAGCCAAACGACCTTTCAGTTGCTCTTCGCCGTCAATCTGCTCCGGGACGTTGATCGCATCCAGCGCCACGACCGCAATGTCACCGCTGGGCAAGCGCACAGAATCGATCGCACTACCGGACTCAGGCAGAACCATCTTAAAGGCACTCTGTACCAGAGTGGGATCCAAGTCAGCTTGACCAAAGCGGCTCACTGCCGCAACTGCGATCACGCCTTCAGGCGCGGTCCCAGCTTGCCAAGCCGCCAGCTTTGCGTCCGCTTGTTGCTGAGCCAGCTCGGAGGCTTTCTCGGTCAACAAGCGCTGCTCGATCTGAGCACGAACATCCGCCAATGCCTTGGTGCCGGACTCGATATGCTCGATCACGCGCAGTACCAGCATGTGGCCGCTTTCGATCTCAACCAGATCGGAGTTCATCGCATCCAACAGAACCGCTTCGGAAAACGCCGCGGCCAAGGCACGTGGGTTGTTCAACGGCGCAGGCGCCATGTTGCGCTCAAACAGCACACTGGTCTGTACCTTGGCACCGATCGCTTCCGCCGCCTCTTCCAGAGAATCCGGCACCTCAAAGCTCACGTCGGCCAAGGTTTGCTGCAGCTCGTAGAACTCACGCTGCGCTTTATCCGCTTGCAAGGTCTCGGTGATGCTGGCTTGCACGTCCGCGAACGGGCGCACGGTGCTGGCTTCCACTTCTTTGGCGTGGATCAGCTGATAGCCATAGTCAGAGGACACCACCTCGGACACGCCCCCTTCCGCCAAGCCAAACAGCACAGCATCAAAGGCCTGATCCATGGTACCTGGTGTCATCCAATCCAACTCACCGCCATTGTCAGCGGTAAAGGTATCATCAGAGACATCCTTAGCGACCTCGGCAAAAGACTCACCGGCACGTACGCGAGCCAAGGCGGCTTCGGCACGTTCTTCGCCGTCAGAACCTTCAAACAGCATGTGTGCGGCCAAGCGGCGCTCAGGTTGAGTGAACAGAGTGGATTGGGCTTGGTAGTACTCGTTGGCTTCCTCGTCAGAAACCACCTGAGACGCCGCCATGTCGGCCACATTCAGCTCAACAAACTCCACCTTAACCTGCTCATCTTGAACAAATTGCAGTGGGTTGCTGCTGTAGTAAGCCTCGATCTCTTCTTCCGTCACCGACAAGTCAGCTTGGAAATCGGCAGCGCTGATCTGCACATAGCGCAGATCACGGGTTTGCTGTTGCAACTGAGCCAAAGACAGCACTTCGCTTTGCGTGCTAAATTCGCTCCCCATCAAACCAATCATCAGCTGCTGGCGGGCCATATCGCGGCGCATCAGATCACGCAGACGCATGCCGTTCAGGCCGTTTTGGCGCAGCACCGCTTGATAACGATCGTTATCAAAGCGGCCATCCACCTGAAACTCGGCCATAGATACGATGGCGGCTTGGATCTGTGCGTCAGAAACACGCAAACCCATCGCATCCACTTTTTGATCGATCAAACGTTCGGCGATCAAACGGTCAAGCACACTCTGGCGCAAGCCCGCCATGTAGTTGCTGTCCGCCGCCAAACTATCAAACATCTCACCGAGCTGAGCGCGCATGCGGCCCTGCTCGTTCTGAAAGGCCTGGTCCAGATCGTAGCGACTGATCTCTTCACCATTGACATCCGCGGCCATCTGCTCGGCATTGGTGCCGAGATAGCTGTACACGCCGGTCAGGGCGAAGGATAAGATCACCGCACCAAGGATGATCTTGGCGACTGGCCCCTGGGAGCCCTCACGGATCTTCTCTAACATCTACCTTCTCTATATTTGGGTATCGATATGCAAGGGTTCGAATATTAACAAAAAAAGCGCACCTTGGGAGGATGCGCCTTTATTTGTTTGACTATTGTCAGCAATGATCCTAACAACCCCGCCAAACAACAACGCTCAAGCCAAAGGCTTGAGCGTTACGTGCAAACCGTTCTTAGTTTACGGCGTCTTTCAGGGCTTTACCGGCTTTGAAAGCTGGGATCTTAGCCGCTGCAATTTTGATCTCTTTACCAGTCTGTGGGTTACGACCGGTACGCTCTGCGCGCTCGCGTACTTCGAAAGTACCGAAGCCAACCAGAGAGATCTTATCACCGTTTTTCAGAGTTTCGGTGATAGAATCGATGAAAGAGTCCAGAGCACGGCCAGCAGCCGCTTTAGAGATATCTGCGCCGGAAGCAATTTGATCGATCAGTTGAGATTTGTTCATTTCATCCCCTTGAATTCTATTTTTCGCACCGCCGCGATGTCCTTAGTCGGTGCGCGGTCTGTCGAGGTTTTATATCAAGCTTGAAATCGAAGTTCAAGCACCTTGCAGACTGCTAATTCCATTTATCGGATACGGCTCAAACCCAGTCCTGCTGCGGTCTGCAGACAGATCCGAATTTGTTCAGTTGTCTACACTACCACGTATTTTCAGCTTGAAAAGCCTTTTTTCGGGTCACGCAATAAAAATGCGCCCTGAATGGGCGCATTGGTTATTAAACGAGTCACGAACGCGCTTCAATTACCTCAAAGCCCGATGGTGCGTGCTCTAGCGCCAATTCCAGCACCTCATCGATCCACCGTACTGCTTTGATCTCTAGGTCCGCTTTCACGTTTTCAGGGATCTCTTCCAAGTCGCGTTCATTCTCTTTTGGAATGAGCACCCGCTTGATCCCGCCCCGGTGTGCCGCCAGCAGTTTCTCTTTCAAACCCCCGATCGGCAGCACCTCACCGCGCAGGGTGATCTCACCGGTCATGGCCACATCGGAGCGCACCGGGTTGCCCGTCAATGAAGACACCAACGCGGTGCACATAGCAATACCGGCTGAGGGGCCATCTTTCGGGGTTGCGCCTTCGGGGACGTGCACGTGAATGTCACGTTTTTCATAGAAATCCGCATTGACCCGAAGCTTCTCCGCCCGGGCGCGCACGACGGTCATCGCCGCTTGGATAGACTCCTGCATCACATCGCCGAGCGAGCCGGTATAAGCCAGCTTTCCTTTACCCGGCACTGAAGTGGTTTCAATGGTCAGCAGATCGCCGCCCACTTCCGTCCAAGCCAATCCCGTCACTTGGCCGATCTGATTGGTCTCCTCCGCCTTACCATAATCAAAACGTTGAACCCCCAAATACTCCTTGAGGTTGTCCATATTGACCACCACCGGCTTGTCACTCTTACCCAGCAGGATCTGCTTCACTGCCTTACGGCAGATCTTCGAGATCTCCCGCTCTAAGCTCCGCACGCCAGCTTCTCGGGTGTAGTAACGAATAATGCCGATAATGGCGCTGTCGTCCACCACCAGCTCACCGGCTTTCACCCCATTGCGCTTGAGTTGCTTGTCGAGCAGGTGCTGCTTCGCGATGTTCAGTTTTTCATCTTCGGTGTATCCCGACAGCCGGATCACTTCCATCCGATCCAGCAGCGGGCCCGGAATGTTCATCGAGTTCGAGGTCGCCACAAACATCACATCGGACAGATCGTAATCCACCTCCAAGTAATGATCGTTAAAGGCGTTATTTTGCTCAGGATCCAACACCTCCAGCAGGGCCGAAGCCGGATCGCCGCGCATGTCTGAGCTCATCTTGTCGATCTCATCGAGCAGAAACAGCGGGTTCTTCACTCCCACCTTCGACATCTTCTGGATCAACTTGCCCGGCATAGAGCCAATATAGGTCCGACGGTGGCCACGGATCTCCGCTTCGTCTCGTACCCCACCCAGCGCCATCCGTACGTACTTACGTCCCGTCGCCCTGGCAATAGACTGACCTAAAGAGGTTTTACCCACTCCCGGTGGCCCAACCAAACACAGGATAGGCCCCTTCAGCTGCTTCACCCGCGCCTGAACCGCGAGGTACTCCAGGATCCGCTCTTTGACCTTTTCCAGACCAAAGTGGTCGGCATCGAGCACGTCACTGGCGACCGCCAGATCCTTCTTCACCTTAGAGCGCTTCGCCCAAGGCACGCTCACCATCCAATCTACGTAGCTGCGCACCACCGTGGCTTCCGCCGACATCGGTGACATCATCTTGAGCTTATTAAGCTCCGCCGACGCCTTATCTTTGGCTTCCGCGGGCATCTTGGCTTCGTCGATCTTATTGGCCAGCGCCTCAAACTCATCCGGCGCGTCATCCAGCTCACCCAACTCTTTCTGGATCGCCTTCATCTGCTCATTGAGGTAATACTCGCGCTGGCTCTTCTCCATCTGCTTTTTCACCCGACCACGGATCTTCTTCTCGACTTGCAGTATGTCGATCTCAGATTCCATCGTCGCCATCAGATATTCGAGCCGCTCCGCGACATCGACCATCTCCATCACCGCCTGCTTATCGGCCAGCTTAAGCGGCATATGCGCGGCCATGGTGTCGGCAAGGCGGGCCGCCTCATCGATGCCATTAAGCGACGTCAGCACCTCGGGCGGGATCTTCTTGTTCAGCTTGATATAGCCTTCAAACTGACTAATTGCAGTGCGGACCAGCACCTCTTCTTCGCGATCCGGCACATTTTTTGACGAGAGAAACTCCGCTTCCGCCACGAAGAAAGGATCCAGCTCAGTAAACTGGCGGATCCGAGCACGCTGACCGCCCTCGACCAACACCTTCACCGTGCCATCCGGCAACTTCAAAAGCTGCAGGATCGAGGCTACCGTACCGACATGGTAGATGTCGTTTTCATCCGGCTCATCTTGGTCCGCCTCGCGTTGCGCAACCAGCAATACCTGCTTGTCTTGCTCCATCGCCGCTTCAAGGCAACTGATTGATTTTTGGCGCCCGACAAACAGTGGGATCACCATATGGGGATAGACCACCACGTCCCTTAAGGGGAGTACGGGAATGACTACGTGATCAGTTCGCTCTAGGGTCATCGCTCACTTCCATTTGGCTGCAGGAAAAAAGAGGGGGTATTGCCGGTCCAAACCGGGTTAAGTGTTCGCAGCGTAACCGCGCTGTCCCAGCGCATTTACGCTGCGACACTCGAACGTACGCCTCTCGAGTGAGGCTCACATGCTTCAATGACCAACGGCAGCAGCCTGACCCGTCAAGCCCAATTCAGCTTGGCATCCCTCAGCGTACGCACCGAACCCGTGGAATGGATCGGTTTCGCATAGTCAGTATATGGTGCTGGATCCAACGGATTCAATGTTACAGGCACAAAAAAGGGGCCCTTTGGCCCCTTTCCAATCAATCACCTGGCAAATATTCGCCAAGCTTGCGCCGTCATTCTGCTGCGGCGGCTTGGGCCTCGCTGCGATAGATCAACAGCGGCTCAGATTCTCCGCGGATCACCGACTCATCGACCACCACCTTTTCGACATTATCGATGGACGGCAGATCGTACATGGTGTTCAGCAAGGTCCCTTCTACGATCGAACGCAGACCACGCGCACCGGTTTTCCGTTCCATCGCTTTGCGAGCGATCGCGCGCAAGGCATCTTCACGGAACTCAAGCTCAGTGCCTTCCAGCTCAAACAAAGCACCATATTGCTTGGTCAAAGCGTTCTTCGGCTCGTTGAGGATCTGCACCAGCGCGTCCTCATCCAACTCACCCAAGGTCGCCAACACCGGCAGACGGCCAATGAACTCAGGGATCAGGCCATATTTGACCAGATCTTCCGGCTCGACCTGAGCGAAGGTTTCGGTGATCGACTTGCCATCGTCCTGGCTGCGGACTTCCGCACCAAATCCGATCCCGGTGCCGACAAAGGCACGCTGATCGATCACCTTATCCAAGCCGGCAAACGCCCCACCACAGATAAACAGGATCTTGGAGGTATCCACCTGCAAAAATTCCTGCTGCGGATGCTTGCGCCCACCTTGCGGCGGAACCGCAGCCACGGTGCCTTCGATTAACTTCAGCAATGCCTGCTGTACGCCTTCGCCGGACACATCCCGGGTGATCGAGGGGTTGTCAGATTTGCGTGAGATCTTGTCGATCTCATCGATGTAGACAATGCCGCGCTGGGCCTTCTCGACATCATAGTCGCACTTCTGCAACAGCTTCTGGATGATGTTCTCGACGTCTTCACCCACATAACCGGCCTCGGTCAGTGTGGTGGCGTCCGCCATGGTAAACGGCACATCCAGTAAGCGCGCCATCGTCTCCGCCAGCAGGGTCTTACCCGAACCGGTAGGACCGATCAACAGGATGTTACTCTTACCCAGCTCCACCTCTGCGCTCCCGCCGCCATGGCGCAAACGTTTGTAGTGGTTATAGACCGCAACAGACAATACCTTCTTCGCCTGTTCCTGACCAATGACGTACTCGTCCAGATGGGCTCGGATCTCATGAGGGGTCGGTAACCGATCTGCCTGACGTTTCGGCGTCAGCTCTTTTACTTCTTCGCGGATGATGTCGTTGCACAATTCAACGCACTCATCACACACATAAACCGAAGGGCCGGCAATTAACTTACGCACTTCGTGCTGGCTTTTGCCACAGAAAGAGCAATACAGCAATTTGCTGTTATCGCCATCACCCTTG
Source organism: Ferrimonas pelagia (assembly GCF_039543565.1). Classification (NCBI taxonomy): domain Bacteria; kingdom Pseudomonadati; phylum Pseudomonadota; class Gammaproteobacteria; order Alteromonadales; family Ferrimonadaceae; genus Ferrimonas; species Ferrimonas pelagia. The sequence continues at coordinate 30,674 of NZ_BAABJZ010000003.1, forward strand.
TGGATATCACTCATTCACTACCCCTTCATACAGGCGCTTTACAGTCTTTATACAGTCTATGACAGGGTACACGCTTTTGCTCTACGCGGTAACCCGTCTTGCCAGTACTGAGTCCACCAAACCGTACTCGACTGACTGATCAGCACTCATAAAGTTATCGCGGTCGGTATCTCGCTCGATCACTTCCATTGGCTGTCCGGTATGTTCGGCCAGCAGAGTGTTGAGCTTATGTTTGATGCCGATGATCTCTTGCGCATGGATAGCAATATCCGACGCCTGGCCCTGGAAGCCGCCCAGAGGCTGATGGATCATCACGCGGGCGTTCGGCAGCACGTGGCGCTTACCCTTAGCCCCGCCAGCGAGCAGGAAGGCGCCCATGCTGGCCGCTTGGCCCATGCACACGGTGCTCACATCTGGCTTAATAAACTGCATGGTGTCGTAGATCGACATCCCCGCCGTGACCGAGCCACCTGGGGAGTTGATGTACAGATAGATATCCTTATCGGGATTCTCTGACTCCAGGAACAACAACTGCGCGACCACCAAATTCGCCATATGATCCTCAACCGGTCCGGTCAAGAAGATCACGCGCTCCTTTAGCAAACGAGAGTAGATGTCGTACGAACGCTCACCTTTGGCGGTTTGTTCCACCACCATGGGCACCAGGGCGTTCAGCGGAGAATCTTGCAAATGCTGCATAATTTGTCGTTTCCCTAACAAAATGGCTCGTATGAGCGAAGCCTCATACGAGCCATTATAAGATTGGCCGATAAGGCCAAGTCAAATCACAGAGACTTAGCGCTGCTGCTGGTTCATGAACTCTTCAAAGTTCACTTCTTTCTCAGTAACTTTAGCTTCTGCCAGAATCGCGTCAACTGCTTGTTCTTCCAAAGCAACATTGCGCATGTTCTGCATCATCTCATCGTTCTTGGCGTAGTAATCCTGAACTTCCTGAGGATCTTCGTAAGCGGACGCCATTTCGGCGATCAGCGCGTTCACACGCTCATCTTCCACTTTCAGATCTTTAGACTTGATCACTTCGCCCAGCAACAGGCCAACCTGCACACGGCGCTTCGCTTCGTCAGCAAACAGTTCTGCTGGCAGCTCAGGCATGTTGTTGCCTTGCTGGCCACCAAAGCGCTGCATCGCTTGCTGGCGCAGCTGACCCACTTCCTGATCAACCAGAGCCGATGGCATATCGATGTCGTTGGCCTTAACCAGACCTTCGATAACCTGCTGCTTGGTGGCGTTCTTCAGCGCTTGCTTCAGCTCACGCTCCATGTTCTTACGAACCTCGGCGCGCAGGGCTTCAACACCGCCTTCGGCGATACCAAATTTAACCACGAAGTCATCGTTCAGCTCAGGCAGAACCTGCGCTTCAACGGCGTGCAGTTTGATGGCGAAGGAAGCCGCTTTACCTTTCAGGTTTTCAGCGTGGTAATCCTCTGGGAAGGTTACTTCAACCGCAAACTCTTCGCCCGCTTTGTGGCCTTTGATGCCTTCTTCAAAGCCAGGGATCATACGACCGGAACCGATCTCCAGCTCAAAGTTCTCGGCCTTACCGCCTTCAAACTCTTCGCCGTCGATGGAGCCGTTGAAGTCAAACTTCACACGGTCGCTGTCGGCCGCTTCGCGCTCAACCGCTTCGAAAGCAGCGTGCTGCTTACGCAGAGTTTCCAGCATGGTGTCAACGTTCGCTTCGGTCACGTCACAAACTGGCTTTTCTACTTCGATGCTGTCCAGACCAGACAGCTCTACCTCAGGGTAGACTTCAAACAGAGCGGCAAACTCCAGATCCTGACCTTCGTCGGATTTCAGAGGCTCAAATCGTGGCATGCCCGCTGGGTTCAGCTTCTGCTCAACCACAGCCTGGAAGAAGCTGTGCTGCATTACGTCACCCAGAACTTGGGCGCGAATGGCTTGGCCGTAACGCTTCTTAAACACAGACACTGGAACCTTGCCAGGACGGAAGCCATCCAGACGGATACGCTTGGCTTCTTTTTTCATCTCTTCGATCACCTTTGGCTCGAACTCAGTCGCTGCCACGGTGATGGTCATGCGGCGTTCCAGGCCCTGGGTGGTTTCAACGGAAACTTGCATTTCGTTACCTCAGTACTCGATATTCTTTTGGCTTCCTGCCGGTCCATACCGACAGGAATAAATCCGGTCCCAATGAAGGCGAAAAATTGCCCCACACTGGGCGCTACAGGCGTCCACGCCTTAATAAAGGACGGGCTATTATAGCGGCAGGTTTGAAGAGAGTCGAGATGGGGATCATGAGCCGGAGCACAAAGCAAAAAGGGGAGATGCATAATGCATCTCCCCTTTTCTAAATGGGTGGGGTGGCTAACGGGACTTGAACCCGCGACAACCGGAATCACAATCCGGGACTCTACCAACTGAGCTATAGCCACCACCGAGTTTTATGGCACGCCCGGCAGGATTCGAACCCGCGGCCATCCGCTTAGAAGGCGGATGCTCTATCCAACTGAGCTACGGGCGCAGAGAATACGGCAATATTTGCGTACCACTAAAAAGTGGTCGGTGAAGAGGGATTCGAACCCCCGACCCTCTGGTCCCAAACCAGATGCGCTACCAAGCTGCGCTATTCACCGACGTTGTCCTATCAATTGGGTCCTGTGATAGCAGGCGCGACATTATCGTAATGTGGCTGTTCCCCAGTCAAGTGCATGACGCTGCGCCATGGCCTCTCAACGGGGGCGGATATTAGACCTCTCTCGATCTGCCGTCAATCACTTTTTCCAACAACAATGCCGTTTGGCTAAAGCTTGAACGCCTCCACGTCGCGCGGCGTAATTTACCCCGCTAACCCACCCACGCCGCGTGACCACAATCACACTTACTGGTAAAATGCGCTCGGCATCCATTCCCCCTAATTATAACCAAAAGGATGACTATGACTGCCCAGCTCATTGATGGAAAAGTGATTGCTGCCGACGTCCGCCAAAAGATCCAACAAGAAGTGGCGTCCCGTTCCGCTTTAGATAAACGCCCCCCCGGCCTCGCCGTGATCCTGGTTGGCCATGATCCCGCCTCACAGGTTTATGTCGGCAATAAACGCCGCGCTTGTGAACAGGTTGGCTTTTACTCCCGCAGCTATGACCTACCCGACGACACTCAACTCGACCAGCTACTGCCCCTGCTTGATCAGCTCAATGCCGATCCACTCATCGACGGGATCCTGGTCCAGCTGCCGCTGCCGGCGCATATCGACACCACTCAGGTGATCGAACGGATCCGGCCCGACAAGGACGTCGACGGCTTCCATCCATACAATATCGGCCGACTGGCCCAGCGCATGCCCGTGCTTCGCCCCTGCACCCCAATGGGGATCATGACCCTAATACGCTCAACCGGTGTCCGCCCCCAAGGGCTGCACGCTGTGGTGGTGGGCGCCTCCAACATTGTCGGTCGGCCCATGAGTCTCGAACTCTTGTTGCGCGGTTGCACCACAACGACCTGTCATCGCTTTACCGAAGATCTGCAATACCATGTTAGTCAGGCCGATCTGCTGATCGTGGCCGTCGGTAAACCCAATTTTATCCCTGGTCATTGGATCAAGCCCGGCGCCATTGTTATCGACGTGGGGATCAATCGATTGGAGAATGGCAAGCTAACCGGCGATGTCGAGTTTACCACGGCCGCCGAACGCGCCGGATTCATCACCCCTGTCCCCGGCGGCGTGGGACCAATGACCATCGCCAGCCTGCTGGAAAATACCCTGTATGCCTGCAAGCGCTATCACAGCACTGAAGCGTAGAGCCGAGACAAATAGCCCGGTCAAGGACGGTTTACCGGGCGCTTTCAGCCAATGACAGGCCAACAGAGGCGCGCCTCGGACCGAAGGACGGGTTAGGTAAAACGCACCGCGTCATCGATGACACTGGTGTTGTTAAGCATCTGTCACGACACGGCCGACGCTAAAACCAACCTGCGAGCCGATGTGTCTGGGTGATTTAAGACGGCTGTTTGCTCCGCTTATCGGCTAGCTGACTCAGGGTATACCAAGCGGACGAGCAAAAGATCAGGCAATAAGCCAGCAGTTCGGTCCCCTCCTCAGCCAAATTTTTTACACCGCGAACATACTGCTCCCCCATTAGGGTGTTCCAGAGTATGCCCATACCGAACAAGCGAGAGAACACCATTAAGATCGCCATTCCAGCGATCATCAGTCCAAAGCTGCTGTGCCGACTGTAAGCCACCAGCGGCATGCCCGTTGTCTGAGGATGGCGGTAGGCATAGCCAATCGCGGTCGCGGCCAGCAGCACCGCGGGGTACTTCCAGAAACCGTGCACGATCTGATCAAAGACGGAATCCATCTCCCGGATCAACAGAACCGCAAAAAAGCCACCGACGAGCACCGCCGCTCCTCGCTGAGCCGGACGTTTGGCTACCAACAGCAGGAACATGGCCACCGTCACCGCCAAGATCAGCTCCTGCATGTACTCCACTAACGAGTCTTCACCGACATGACCCAGCAGCCAACGCACCTCCAGATGGATAACCGCCGTCGCGGCGGCCAGCAGTAACGCAACCGCTAGAAAACGGCCGATCGCAGGGATCATTTGTCTGAACACACTCACATTCGTCGACATTTGCGTCGCCCCCTTTACCAAGCTCTGCACCCCAAACACCTTATTACTGAGAATAGAGCGACGGATACTATCCGCGAGTATAGCAAACAGCAATCCCTGACGAATGCTCCTCGCCATCGGTTCAGCTTGAGTCCAGCGCATAAAAAAATCCGGGGCCCCTTTCGGGACCCCGGATCTTCATCAAGCCAGCGTGCCGCTGGTTGGGATGACGCTTACTTGCGACGCCAGGTGGTGCCACCCGCACCATCTTCCAGGATCACGCCTAGAGCATTAAGCGCATCGCGCGCTTCATCGGCCGCCGGCCAATTCTTATCGGCACGCGCTTGGTTACGTTGGGCGATCCACGCTTCGATCTGCGCCACCTCTTCGTCATCGCCACCGCCCTGCAAGAAGGCTTCCGGCGCCTGGCCCAACAGGCCAAGAATGTCACCCAGCGTGATCATCAAGCCCGCCAACTGCGCCGCCAGCTCGGACTCACCGTCTTCCTTGGTGATGTTCAGCTCCCGTGCCAGATCAAACAACACCGGCAATGCCTCGGCGGTGTTGATGTCGTCGTTCATGGCGGCATTGAAGCGCTTGACGTAGTCGTTATCCATATCCACTTGCTGCGCCGGCGTCACACCACGCAAAGCCGTGTACAGTCGCTCCAGCGCGGAGTGGGCCTGATCCAAGTTATCGGTGGAATAGTTCAACTGGCTGCGGTAGTGGCTGGACAGCAGGAAGTAACGCACCGACTCCGCTTGGTACTGCTTCAACACCTCACGGATGGTGAAGAAGTTGCCCAGTGATTTGGACATCTTCTCTTTGTTTATCTGCACCATACCGGAGTGCATCCAGTAGTTAACGTAGTCGTTATCATGCGCACAGCAGCTTTGCGCCACTTCATTCTCGTGGTGCGGGAACATCAGATCGCTGCCGCCACCGTGGATGTCGAACACCTCACCCAGATGCTTGCCGCTCATGGCCGAGCACTCAATGTGCCAGCCTGGGCGCCCTTCGCCCCATGGGGACGTCCAGCTTGGCTCACCCGGCTTGGCGCTCTTCCACAGAGCAAAATCCATCGGGTTACGCTTGGACTCATCGATATCGACACGCGCACCGGATTGCAGCTGCTCCAGATCTTGGCGCGACAGCTTGCCGTAATCGGCAAAGCTCTTCACTTCAAACCAAACATCCCCGGCTTCCGTGGCATAGGCATGGCCCTTTTCCACCAGCTTGGCAATGATGGCGATGATCTCATCCATATGGCCGCTCACGGTCGGCTCGATATCAGGACGCAACAAACCTAACGCATCAAAATCTTCGTGCATCAGCGCCACGTTGCGGGCCACAAGCTCGCTCCAGCACTCGCCATTGTCATTGGCCCGATTGATGATCTTGTCTTCGACATCGGTGATATTGCGCACATAGGTCACTTCCATCCCTTGGCTGCGCAGAAAGCGCACCACGGTATCGAAAGCAACGTAAGTACGGGCGTGGCCAACGTGGCAGAGATCGTAGGTGGTCACCCCGCACACATACATACCCACTTTGCCGGGCACGATGGGTTTAAATTGCTCTTTTTGACGGGTCAGGGTGTTGTAGATCTGCAGCATCATTGGACTCTTTGTCGAACTGTGGTCAAGCGAAAAGTGGAAAGCCGCTATTCTAGCATGAGACCCGGTCGTTCTTACGAGCTTTTTCCGCACGGCGGGATCAGGTAGGATCGGCGCTTGCCAATCAAACAAGAGACTGACCATTATGGTAACTTTGCACACCAACCACGGTGACATCACCCTTTCCCTGAATGCTGAAAAGGCGCCGATCACCGTCGAGAACTTCCTTAAGTACGCCAAAGAAGGTTTCTACAACGGCACCATCTTCCACCGCGTGATCGATGGCTTCATGGTACAAGGTGGCGGTTTTGATGCCGATATGCAGCAAAAGCCCACCCACGCCAACATCCAGAACGAAGCCAGCAACGGCCTGTCCAACAAGACCGGTACCATTGCGATGGCGCGTACCCCGGATCCACACTCCGCCTCGTCTCAGTTCTTCATCAACGTCAATGACAACACCTTCCTGGACTTCAAAAATGAATCCATGCAAGGCTTCGGTTACTGCGTCTTCGGCGAAGTGAGCGAAGGTATGGACATCGTTGAGAAGATCAAAGCCGTGGCCACCGGCAACCACGGCATGCACCAAGACGTGCCACTGCACGCCGTTGTGATCGAGAGCGTCACCGTTGCAGAGTAACGCACGCTATCAGGGGGCCGCAGTTTGCGGCCCTCGCACGTTGATCATCGGCGATCTGCATCTGTGCCCCTCCCGCCCCGATATCACGGCCGCCTTTGCCCGTTTTGTCGAACATGAGCTCGAGAACGTCGAGGCTTTGTACATCGTTGGCGATCTGTTTGAGTTTTGGATCGGGGATGATGACATCAATGCCTTTACCGATCAGATCGCTCAGATCATCCAAGCGGCCACGGCCAAGACCCAGGTCTACTTCAGCCACGGCAATCGGGATTTTGCCTTGGGTCAGCGTTTCTCGCAGCGAACCGGCATGATCCTGCTGCCTGAGATCGCCTGCGTCGAACTGTATGGCCACACCACAGTGATCCTGCACGGCGATAGCCTGTGCACCGATGACGTCGAATACCAGAAGTTTCGCACGCTACGCAACAAGCCCTGGTTCCGTTTTGTCACCGCGGCCATGCCACTCAAATTGCGTCGCTATCTGTCCGATCGTGGCCGAGCCAAGAGTAAGGATCGCGCCCAGCAAGACGATTATCAGATCGTCGACGTGACTGAGCAGGCAGTAGACAGCGTCATGCGCGAGTACAACGCCAGCCGTATGATCCACGGCCATACCCACAGACCCTGCATTCATCAGCTCGATGAGGGCCGTGAACGCCTGGTCGTCGGCGATTGGTATAGCCAGGAAAGTGTGCTGGTACTAACCCAGGACGGCGCGACATTACACCGCAGTGCCCTTTAATGGGGTTGACCAGAATGGAAGCGATAGAGCGGATCCAAACGCTCGATCAATCTCGCTTCCACCTGCCCTATCAGCCTTATCCGCTCCGTCACCGGCTCCGAGCTGAGCCCTTGCGCTAACGCCAAATAATCTTCGAAGTGACGCGCTTCCGAGCGCAGCAAGGACCGGTAAAACTGACCCAGCTCTGCGTCAACCAAGGGGATTAAGGCCGCAAAACGCTCACACGAGCGCGCCTCGATATACGCCCCGATGATCAACTGATCGACCAAACACGCCGGCTCATGGGTGCGACAGGCCCGGCGCAGATCCCGCGCGTACTGCCCTGCGGGTAACGCATCATACGCCACACCACGCCGCTGCATGATCTCCAATACCTGGCGAAAATGGTGCAGCTCCTCACGCACCAACAAGTACAGCTTGTCGATCAACGCACTGCGTTTGCCCGGCTGCGGTAATCGATAGCGCTCAACGTTGGCCAGAAACCGCCGCACCGAGCATCGTCCGTAGGCCACATCCTCACAGGGGGCCATCGCGGCCAACCAGTCCGTCTCATCCCCGCTGTAGCGACGCAACAGCCGCACCGCGGCCTGGGCAGCTTTCAACTCACAATTGGCGTGGTCGATCAATAAAATAGCGGGCTGGTTCGGGGCTTCGGCCAGCCAACTGGCTGGCGTCGGACAGTGCACGAACTGTCGAACAGGGGACAACACACTTGCTAACACCTGAGGCTCCTTGCTGGGTAGCAGATCGTCGCCAGTATACCGGAATGATGTTCTGCCGATGACGAAAACGGCTTGACTCTAAACAAGCATTCACCAATAACTAGAACATTGCTTGGCGGTTTTTTCGGCGTTTTACCGCCCTGCTCTGCATTAAGCAGCCAAGATTGTCAGCAAGCAATAGTTGTAGTGTCTGCAGCATCGACACTGAAGATAGTGACCATCAAAAGGACTATAACTATGATATTGAACCACCTCTGGGGACTCTACACCCACCCTCGGCAAGAATGGAAAACCATTGAACGCAGTCATGAAGGTCTCTCTTCCAGCTTGATCCACATCCTAGTGATCGCCCTGATCCCCGCCATTTGCGGCTATTTTGCCGCTGCCCACATCGGTTGGGATATCGGCGCGGGCGATCCCATCTACCTGACCAACCTCAGTGCCCTGAAGATGGCCGGGGCCATGTACATCGCCTTGATCGCTGGCGTCTTTGCCTTGGCGTATCTGGCGCACTGGATGGCCAAAACCTTTGGCGCCGATCCCGATTTTTCCCAAGCCTTAGAGCTGGCCGCCTATACCGCCACGCCCATGTTCATGGTCGGCTTTGCCACCCTGTACCCCCAGCTTTGGTTTGTCATGATGGCTGGCCTGGCTGGGGTGACCTACTCCGTCTACCTGCTCTACTCCGGCGTCCCTATCCTGATGAACATCCCTGAAGAGCGCGGCTTTATCTACGCCAGCTCACTGGTCACCTGCGGCTTAGTGCTGCTGGTGGGGATCATGGCCAGCTCGGTCATTCTCTGGAGTTACGGCTTCGGGCCCGCTTATATGAGCTGACGCTCAGAGCCATAAAAAAACGCCGCTGCGGAGATCCGCAGCGGCGTTTTTGATCGCAACGTTTGTTATGGGTGGCAAACGTTATGGATCTCCAGATTGGTGCTCTGCTCTCCCGCCTGCTTCACCTTCGCATCCTCGTTGCGACTGGCGTTGAGTCGGTCCAGATAGGCTTGATCAATGTCGCCGGTGACATAGCGGCCGGTAAAGACCGAGGTTTCGAAATGAGGAATGCTTGGATTGGCTTCACGCACCGCCGCTTCCAGATCATCGATATCCTGGAAGATCAGGCCATCGGCGCCGATCTGCTCGCAGATCTGCTCCACTTCACGACCATAAGCGATAAGCTCTTCCGGGCTAGGCATATCGATACCATAGACATTGGGGAAGCGGATCTCCGGTGCCGCAGAGGCAAAATACACCTTCTTCGCACCGGCTTCGCGCGCCATCTCAATGATCTGCTCAGAAGTAGTGCCCCGCACGATGGAATCATCCACCAGCAACACGTTCTTGCCCTTAAACTCCTGGCTGATCGGGTTGAGCTTGCGCCGTACCGACTTCTTGCGCTGTACCTGACCTGGCATGATGAAGGTGCGGCCGATGTAGCGATTCTTCACAAAGCCCTGGCGGTAAGGCAGATCCAACTCATGGGCGATCTGCAGCGCAATGTCACACGAGGTCTCCGGGATCGGGATCACCACATCGATATCATGGGTTCGCCACTCACGGGCGATCTTGGCCCCCAAGCGGGTTCCCATGTTGACGCGGCTGCCATAGACAGAGATCCCATCGATGGTGGAGTCCGGACGGGCAAAATAGACGTACTCAAAGATACAGGGCACATGCTGAGGCGCATCCGCACACTGTTGGGTATGCAGGTTGCCATCAAAATCCACGAAGATCGCCTCACCCGGCGCGACATCCCGCAGGGTGTCAAAACCGGACGCGTCCAAAGACACCGACTCCGACGCCACCATGTACTCGGTGCCCAGCTCGGTCTCTTTCTTCCCTAACACCAAGGGGCGGATCCCAAACGGATCGCGGAAAGCCACCATACCGACACCGATCACCATAGCGACGGCGGCGTAGGCACCGCGTACCTGACGATGCAACTGACGCACCGCCTCAAACACATCCGCCGCATTCGGGCAGTGCGCTTGCGATTTTTGCAACTCATGAGCCAGCACGTTGAGCATCAACTCAGAATCCGAGCCGGTGTTGATATGACGTCGCATCACCGCCATAGAGGCGACCAGATCGTCGTAGTTGGTCAGGTTGCCGTTATGGGCCAGGGTGATGCCAAACGGCGAATTCACATAGAAAGGCTGCGCCTCAGAAGAGCTGGAGCTGCCGGCGGTAGGGTAACGCACATGGCCAATACCGATATTGCCCTGCAGTCGATGCATGTGTTTAATTTCAAACACATCCTTAACCAGGCCGTTGGCTTTGCGCAGGCGGAAGGCCTGTCCATCAATGGTACAGATCCCGGCGGCGTCCTGGCCACGGTGTTGCAAAACGGTCAAAGCATCATAGATCAGTTGATTCACGGGCGTATGCCCGACGATCCCGACGATACCACACATGTTTGAGTTTCCTCACAAAGGTCGATGTTCTATATAGGGTGTTGTTATATTTGTCTTAGGAAACTGGAGGACTGCTCGATATGGTCAAAAAACCATTGGATCACGATGCCAAACTCGGGGATAAGGGCCGATTGCTGCCACCACAGCGCCGATGAGGCGGTGGTAAAGCTATCGAGGAAGAACAGCATCGCACTGACCACCAGTACCCCGCGCAATGCGCCGAAGCAGGCACCCAGCACCCTGTCTGTGCCACTTAATCCGGTCTTATCCACCAACTGACCGATCAGGTAGTTCACCAGTGTTCCAAGGATCAGGGTCGAAATGAATAAGATGGCCACGGCCGCGCCTTTTTTTAGCATCGGCTCGCTGATCTGGGTAAGAAAGACCGCCAGATCCTCATAGAAGCGACTGGCGATCACAAACGCGGCGATCCACACCACCAGCGACATGGCTTCACGGGCGAAGCCACGGATCAAACTGATCACCACTGATAATCCGATCACTGCCAAGATCGCATAATCGATCCATACCATCATTCGCTGCGTCCCCTTCCTCTTGTTTTTGGGCGGCGATTTTACCAGAGCGCCGCCGTTTTCACACGGTCGAATACAAAAGACAGGATCCTGTCTGCAAAACAATAAAAAGCCCGCGAAGGCGGGCGATTAAATCTTTAATGGGTCATAACGAACCAACTGGGTTTGCAGCGAATGCCGCTCGGCCAGTTCTTGCTGCAGTGCCTTGATCCGTTTCTGCTCGATCTCCGGCCCCACAAACACCACGGTCAACTCACCGTCTTGCGGCACCGCCGGTACGGTATAGGCCGGATAATCCTGTGCCCGTAACTCCTGTACCAATCGGTTGACGTTGCTGGCACTGCGGAAGCTGCCCAGACGAATGCTCCAGCCAGAACGGATAGCCTCATCGGCTTCCGGTTTCGGCACGCTGGCGTCCACCACAGGCGCCGAGCCGGGCTCAGGAGCCGGGTTTGTCGCATCGTCCTGCAGTGCCACCACCACCGGCTCGGCTTGCGACACGATAGGCTCAAACACCTCGGCGTGATCCGGCGTCACATCCAGAGCCGGCCGCAACGGGATGGTGGCAAATTGCTCCTCCACCCGGGTCTTCTCACCATTAAGTAAGTCCGGCAGCACCATAACGCCCAGCGCGACGATCACCACCGTGCCGACCAATCGGTTGTGCAAAGGCTTAGCCAAATTCAGCTCCTCTCTCGCCAGTACTGTTTTGCTTGGGCCACAGTGTAAAAGGAGCCAAACAAGATCACCAGATCATCCGGCGCCGCCTGCGCTAACGCCGCGTCAAGCGCCTGCGCCACACTGGCAAACTGGCGCGGCGCTGCCACATGCTGCGCCAACTGCTCGGCCGAGGCACCACGAGGAACCGACAGATCGGCCACATACCACTGCAGCGGCAGGGAGCGAAACAGCGCCAGGGTCGAAGCAATGTCCTTATCCGCCAGCATGGCGCACACCGCGTGCACCTGCCCGTAGCTCTGCTGAGCCAACCAGTCGGCCAGATAGCCGCCCGCTTGCGGGTTATGCGCCACATCCAACACCAAAGCCGGCTGCTGCGCAAGATGCTCCAACCGCCCCTCGACCTGGATCTGTGCCAGAGCGACACGAACCGCAGGCTCAGGTAAGATCCCCAGCAGCGCACGCAGCGCCGTCAGGGCCGTCGCCGCATTGTCCAGCGGGATCGCCGGCAGCGGCAGTGCCGTCAGGCAGAGATCGTCACTGTGATAATCCCAGCTGTCCGCGTGACGGCGCAGCTCAAACTCGCGTCCCCGTTGACTCAGCGAAGCGCCGATCGCATCGGCATAACACGCCACCGAAGCGGGCGGTTGAGGATCGCCACAGATCGCGGCATGGCCAGGACGAAACACACCGGCCTTTTCTCGACCGATCCCTTCCCGGCTATCCCCCAGATAGTCCTGATGATCCAGATCCACCGTGGTCACCACCGCCACATCGGCGTCGATCAGATTGGTCGCATCCAGTCGTCCACCCAGGCCAACCTCAAGCAACACCACATCCGGTTGATGGCGCGCAAACAGCCACAAGGCGCCCAGCGCCGAATACTCGAAAAAGGTCAGGCTGGTCTCACCCTGCGCCGCCGCAATGGCACTGAAAGCATCAACATGTGCCTGCTCGTCTAACTCGTCGCCATTGATCTGGACCCGCTCGGTGTAGCGCTCAATATGGGGAGATGAGAACACGCCCACCGAGTAACCGGCTTCGCGTAGGATCCGCGCCATCAATGCACAAGTGGTGCCCTTGCCGTTGGTTCCGGCGACGGTGATCACCCGGCTGTGTGGCAACGCGGTCAGCTGCAGACGCTGCGCGACGGTGCGCAAACGCGCCAAGCCTAAATCGATTTCAGTGGGGTGCAGAGCTAAGATCTGATCAAGCCACTCCGCTAGGGAGTGGCTCGTGTCGAGCGTCGGGATCATTCCTCAGCCGTCTCGCTGGACTCAACCGTTTCCGTTGCGGTCTGGTGGGTAAACTTAGCGAGGGTCCGGCCTAAGGTGTCACGCATGTCGCGACGATCAACGATCATGTCGATCGCACCTTTCTCCAGCAGAAACTCGCTGCGCTGGAAGCCTTCTGGCAGCTTCTCGCGAACGGTCTGCTCGATCACGCGAGGACCGGCAAAACCGATCAGGGCGCCCGGCTCAGCGATATTCAGATCGCCCAGCATGGCCAATGACGCCGAAACGCCGCCCATGGTGGGATCGGTCAACACCGAGATATAGGGCAAACCGCGCTCTCGCATCCGCGCCAGCGCCGCCGAGGTCTTGGCCATCTGCATCAGCGAGAACAAGGCTTCCTGCATCCGCGCGCCACCACTGGCCGAGAAACAGATCAGTGGGATCCCCTTCTCCAGCGCCACATTGACCGCTCGAACAAATCGAGCCCCAACCACGGACGCCATCGAGCCGCCCATGTAGGCAAATTCGAACGCACACACCACCACAGGCAAGCCTTGCAGCTCGCCCTCCATCACGATCAGCGCGTCTTTCTCACCGCTGGCCTTGTTGGCTTGGCTGATACGATCTTTGTACTTTTTGGAATCACGAAACTTGAGGATATCCTGCGGCTCAAGCTCGGCGCCCAACTCTTGGTGGGTGCCTTCATCCAGTAAACGCTCCAACCGGGTGCGCGCAGTGATCCGCATGTGATTATCACACTTGGGACACACCTCCAGGTTGCGGCTCAGCTCAACACCATAGAGGATCTGATCGCACTTACTGCACTTACTCCAAACCCCTTCCGGCACGCTGCGACGACGCTCTGCCACCGCTTTGCTTTTTGGCAGGATCTTTGTTAACCAACTCATTTGCGGCTCTCTCTCCATTCCGGCAAACTCGGCCTTCCGGCCGACAAAGGTAGGGAACTTGCAGCCAACCGACGGGCAACGAGTCGCCATCGTGCAAGGTTGGGCCCCTGTACCTGTTTTAGCATGGCAGCCATTAAACCATAAGGGCGTTTTGGCAGCTAACGAAAACTGGTCATACCCTCTTAATACGGCTCAAAACAATAAGATATCAAATCTCTTTGCGCTATAGCGGATCCGGCAAAAACAGCGGTCCTGGCGCGCTGCGTGGGATGCCAAAGGCCTCAGGATAATCCACCTCGACCAAGTACAATCCCTCCGCTTTGGCCGTTGCCGCCGCCAGATCGCGGTTTTTCGCCGCCAGTAGCTCGGTGATCCACTCTTTGGGCTGGTTGCCCTGACCCACTTCCATCAGCGACCCCACAATGTTGCGCACCATATGGTGCACAAAGGCGTTGGCCTTGATGTCGACGATGACAAAGTCGCCCTGACGATCCACCTTAAGGTGATGGACATTGCGGCAAGGGCTGTGAGACTGGCATTGAATGGCACGAAATGAGGTAAAATCGTTCTCACCCAGCAACAACTGGCCGGCTTCTTCCATTAAGTTGGCGTCGAGGGCATGGTAATAATGGCTCACGCCATGGCGCAGGATCCCAGGGCGCAGGCGATGATTGTAGATAATGTAACGATAACGGCGTGCTGTCGCTGAAAAGCGGGCATGGAAATCGTCACTCACCGGTTTGGCCCAGCGCACCGCAATGTTGTCCGGCAAATTGGCGTTGACCCCCAGGGTCCAAGCGGCGGGACGACGCTCAAACTGAGCATCAAAATGCACCACCTGCCCGGTACCATGCACGCCGGCATCGGTTCGCCCGGCACAAAACACATCCACCGGATGGTTCGCCACCTTGGCCAGCGCCTCTTCCAATCGCTGCTGAACCCCGATCACCTCACGCTGCTTTTGCCAGCCAAAGTAACCGTGCCCGTTATATTCAATCCCCAATGCAATGCGCATGTCTTGCCCCCATCAATCTTAGGGCGCGCATTATAGCGACCAAAAAAAACGGTGGCGAGCGCCACCGTTGTTTGCTGTCATTTCCGCTTACAGCTGCGCCAGCAAGATCTGCGCTTCCGAGCGCTGGGAATCACCGCCCTCCAGTGCCACCTCTTTCAACAAAGCGCGAGCACTGTCGGTATCTTCGATCTCAATATAAGCGCGTGCCAGATCCAGCTTGGCCGCACTGCCCCCTTCATCCATCGGCGCTTCGTTCATCGCCACCATGGTGTCGGTCTCCAGCGCGACTGGGGACTCATCGGCCTCAGCAGCCAGTTCACTCTCTTCCAGCAACTTATCGATATCGATAAACGGCTCATCCGCCGGCGGCACCTGAACCGTCGCAGGCGCGCCGACTTCAGGCTCCACGGCATTGAGTAAGGTGTCCATGTCGACTTGATCGGCAAGCTCAGCGGTGCCTGCCTGTTGCCGCTGCTGCTCCTGCTCCTGCTCCTTGAGCAGTTCATCCAGTGACAGGATATCTTCATCCTTCAGCGCGCTGTCAAGCTGGATCCCCGCGGACGACGGCTCCGTCGACGCGATCGGCTCCAACAAACCATTATCCACAGCCTCCTCTTGCGGCATCTCCTCAGCCAGCCGGGGCTCCTGATCCCCCAACTGGGTCTGCACCGCATCGGCTTCACTGTCGCTGCGTCGACGCAACAACAGCAACAGCAGTACCATCAACAGCCCAACCGGCACGATCGCCAGCAAGGTCAACTTAACCGGGTTTGCCAGAAGATCGGCCCAAAATGACGGCGGTGTCGCCACCAAAGGTTCATTCACCACCGCATCCGCAACCGGCTGTGTCGCGGGTTGCTGGCTACGCTGCCGGTCCAGCTCCTGCTCTAGGGCATGGTTGAGCAACTGTTGCTCATCGAGCGCCTGCTGCATCAGGGTCAATTCCTGGCTGAGGGTGTCCAACTGCTGCTGCAACAACGCATTTTGCTCCAGCATCTGCGCCATCTCATCCGCGGTACTGGCCAACTCCTGACGCAGTTGATCAACCTTGGCTGCCTGCTGAGCCTGCGTCGCCAACTCAGCCGACAACTGCGCATTCTCCTGCTGCAGCTCGGTCAGATCTCCGCCTGCGCTGGTGGCAGTGTCCGCAGGCGCCGCGCCAGCGGCCGCCGCTTGGCCTGACCCGCTGAGGACCGGAGGCTGCCAAGCGCTGTCATGCTGTTTGGCCTGACTGCGGGCCTCACTGGCGGGCAGCGCGGCCATCACCGCTCGGGTCGGCACGGTCAAAACACGATTGCGTTCAAGTGAGTTGAAGTTCGAGCTGGTAAATGCATGGGGGTTGGCGTTAAACAGCGCCTGCATCACCTGGTAAACGGTTACCCCATTGTCCGGCCGGACTTCATTGGCGATCCGCCACAGGGTGTCGGTCCGCGTGGTTGGGCCATACTGCTGCAGTGGCTGATCCACCACCTGCTGAACCTCGCCATCCGGCCCAGTCACATACAGGGTTTGGGCGGTCGCTGGCAGCGCCAGCATCATACTGCCCAAGGCAGCAGCGCGCAGCGCGCGACTCAAGGTGTCGTTCATCATTCCCACTCGTTATTACTGGGCAGTTCACCTATTTTCTTCAAGTGAACTGCCACTTTTCAGTACGTTACAGGTAATCCTGCACCAAAAGCTCGGCGATTTGTACTGAATTCAATGCCGCGCCTTTGCGGATGTTGTCGGCAACAACCCAAAGGTTCAGACCTTGAGGGTGACTGATATCTTGGCGCACCCGACCGACAAAGACATCGTCCTGACCTTGTGCGTTGCCGATCTGAGTCGGGTAATCCTCGTCCTGCTCCATTAAGGTCACCCCTGGGGCTTGCGCCAGCAGGGCTTTGGCTTCATCCACCGAGGTTGGCATCCGGGTCTCGATGTGGATCGCCTCAGCGTGACCATAAAACACCGGCACACGGACGGCGGTCGCATTCACCTTAATATCGGCGTCACCGAAGATCTTCTGGGTTTCCCAGACCATCTTCATCTCCTCTTTGGTGTAGCCGTTATCCATAAAGACGTCGATCTTGGGCAAAACGTTAAATGCGATCTGCTGATCGAACGCGTCCGTAGTGGCCGGCATGCCCTGCAGCAACTGGCTGCACTGTTTCGCCAGCTCCTCAATGGCACGCTTGCCCGCACCAGACACGGACTGGTAGGTACACACGTTGATGCGCTCAATACCGAACTGATCGTGCAGCGGCTTCAACGCCACCAGCATCTGAATGGTGGAACAGTTTGGGTTGGCAATGATGTTGCGGTTGCGGAAATCCGCCAGCGCGTGTGGGTTCACCTCTGGCACCACCAGTGGGATCTCAGGATCGTTACGGAAGTGCGAGGTATTGTCGATCACCACACAGCCCGCATCTGCGGCGATCGACGCATACTTTTCCGACACACTGCCACCGGCGCTGAACAAACCGATCTCCGCCGTCGTCCAATCAAAGGTCTCAACATCGATAATATCGAGTTCTTCACCGTTAAAGCTCACGGTTTTACCGACGCTGTTGGCGCTGGCCAGGGGGAACAATTTGGCCACGGGGAAACCCCGCTGCTCCAAGATCTCAATCATGGTTTGACCGACGGCGCCCGAGGCGCCCAATACTGCAACGTTATATGCCATGTTCGTTTTTCTCTTCTACCGTAAAGCCCAAATTGGCCAACATCTTTGCTTGCTTCGACGTGGCAGGGACCACAGGCAAAGCACTGAATTCTCGTCGGGCGAGGTTCGCCTGACGTCGTTTATCAAATCCGTCCGGCAAGGCCGCACGGAATAAGCCGTCTTCCTCGGCCAGATCGTACACACTGCGGATCAGCGCCAGCAGATCCGCATCGTCCAGCTCAGCCTCAAGCTGTCTTGGCGGCAAGGCGTTATCGCCCAGCAACGTCGCCATTTCCGGGGTGGGGCAACGGCCCTGTACTAGTGCCTGATGCAGCATCTGGCTGCCGCGGATCTTGCCCTCCACCGAATAACCGGCAATGTGAGCCGTGGCAATGTCCGCCAGCTCAACCAGAGCCGCTTTGGGGCGGGGCTCGCCCTCCCAGACATCCAGCGCCAAACGCAGATCCGGCCGTCGTGCCTTAACTCGGATCAACGCGTCGTTGTCCACCACTTCACCACGGCATGCATTCACTAACCAAGCGTTTGATTTGAGCATGCCAAGCCGCGCTTCATCAAGCAGGGCCAAGGTGGGATCATCGCCATCGGTTATCAAAGGCACATGCAGGCTTATTACATCACAACGCTCGATCAGCTGGGCCAGACTAAACCAAGGCCCCGCCGCACCGCTGCGCTGTTTGGGGGGATCGCAACGCAACACCTCGATCCCCAGCGCCGACAGGCGCTTTTGTACCGCCGAGCCGGTGTTGCCCAGCCCCACCAGGCCGATGGTTTGTCCCGCCAGCGGCTTGCAGGTTTTCACCGCCAGGATCAGCAGGGCTTGCAACACATACTCACCCACCGCATCGGCGTTACAGCCCGGGGCATTGGTCCAGCGAATGCCGCGCTGCTCCAGCGCCTCGATCGCCAGGTGATCCGTGCCTATGGTGGCGGTACCGACAAACTTCAGGGCCGGAGCCGCCGCCAGCAGCTCTGGCGTCACCTTAGTGACCGAGCGCACCAACAGCGCATCCACGTCCTGCAGATCTTGCGGGCCAATCGCCCGACCCGGCAAACGCCGTACTTCCCCCAGATCCGCAAACAGCGGATCCAGGCTGGCCATATTCTCATCAGCTAGAATTTTCATTGTTTTGCAGCGCCACTCGAACCGGCTATCCAGTGTACCCGATGCCGCTCAGGGACGCAGCCCAGATCCCGCCGCTGTGCGCGATATCACCTGAAAAAAGGGCAGAAACAACAACGGCCCGGTGCGCTAGCATCGGGCCGTTGAAAAAAGCCAAGGTTCGCCGTCGCGAATTACTTGTGCTTGGTGAAGATCAGCGTCGCGTTGGTGCCGCCGAAACCGAAGCTGTTGCTCATGACGGTACTCAGCTGCTTATCCAAACACTCTTTCACGATCGGCATGCCTTCGGCATCTGGGTCGACCGTATCCAGGTTGATGCTTGGCGCGACAAAGCCGTGCTCCAGCATCAGCAAGGAGTAGATGGCTTCGTGCACACCAGCCGCACCCAGGGCGTGCCCGGTCATCGCCTTGGTGGCGGAGATCAGCGGCAGATCATTGCCGAAGGTCTCGAGAATGGCGCCCAGCTCACGGGTATCCCCGACCGGGGTCGACGTGCCGTGGGTGTTCAAGTATTCCACTTCGCCCGCACCGGCGGCCGCAGCTTGGTCCAGCGCCTGCTGCATGCAGCGGGACGCGCCTTCACCGGAAGGGGCCACCATATCGTAACCATCGGAGTTGGCACCGTAACCCACGATCTCCGCGTAGATCTTGGCGCCACGGGCCAGCGCGTGCTCCAGCTCTTCCACCACAACGATACCGCCGCCACCGGAGATCACGAAGCCATCACGATCGGCATCGTAGGTACGGGACGCCTTGGTCGGATCGTCGTTGTACTTAGTGGACAGCGCGCCCATGCCGTCAAAGCCCATGGCCAGGGTCCAGTGCAGCTCTTCGGAGCCGCCAGCGAAGACCACATCCTGCTTACCCAGCTGGATCTGCTCAACCGCGTTGCCGATACAGTGGGCACTGGTGGCACAGGCGGAGCTGATGGAGTAGTTCACGCCTTTGATCTTAAACGGCGTCGCCAGACAGGCAGAAGCCGTGGAAGACATGATCCGTGGCACCAGGTAGGGACCGATACGGCGAACGCCTTTGGTGCGCAGCGTATCCGCAGCTTGGACCTGATTGAGCGACGAAGCGCCGCCACAACCGGCGATGATCCCGGTGCGCGGGTTGCTGACCTGCTCTTCGGTCAAACCGGAATCGGCGATCGCCTGCTCCATCGACAAATAAGCGTAAGCGGCCGCGTCCCCCATGAAGCGGATCACTTTGCGATCGATGTGTTCGGACGGGGTGATCTTCAGATCGCCCCAGACGCGGCTACGCAGCCCCATCTCTTCAAACTGTTCCGAGTAGCTGATCCCACTCTTACCTGCACGCAGGGCCGCAGTGACCTCTTCGGCGTTGTTACCGATACTCGAAATCACGCCGATCCCGGTAATGACCGCTCTTTTCATCTGTGTCGTCCTATCTGTGTTTAGACTCAATTCAACCGCAGCTATGTTAGCGCGAAGCCCGGTGTAAAGTGGTCGGCTTTCCCCAAGTCACGGTAGAATAGCCGCCAAATGCTGACTTTTGAGGGCTGTTGTGAGCCATTTAACCCCCGCCAATATCGACTGGTCCGATCCCGCCGCGCCGCTGTCGACCCAATTTGGTGACTTTTACTTCTCTAAAAAGAATGGCGCGGCCGAGACTGAGTATGTGTTCCTGCATCATAACCATTTACCCGGACGATGGCAGCAACACCAACAAAGCCTTTTCACTGTGGCCGAGACCGGATTTGGTACTGGCCTGAATTTCTTCGTGTTATGGCGCCATTTTCAGCAATTTCGCCGTCAGCACCCCAGCGCAGCCTGCCAGCGACTGCACTTTGTCAGCGTCGAAAAATATCCGCTGAATGTGGACGACTTGCGTCGGGCCCACGGCCAATGGCCCGAATTTGCCGATCTGGCGATGCAACTGCGCCAGCACTACCCACCGGCAACCCAAGGTTGCCACCGTCTCCTGTTGGATAACGGCCAGATCGTGCTGGATCTGTGGTTCGGCGACGTGCTCGATACCCTGCCGCAGATGGACGCGGGTCGAAATGGCGTGGTCGATGCGTGGTTCCTGGACGGTTTCACGCCGCGCAAGAACCCACAGATGTGGCAACCGGCGCTGTATCAGCACATGGTACGCCTGTCCCGGCCCGGCGGCAGCTTCGCCACCTTCACCGCCGCCAGCGACGTGCGGCGCGGCCTGCAAGCGGCAGGCTATCAGGTCAAAAAAGCCAAGGGCTTTATGGGCAAGCGAGAGATGATCTACGGCACCTTGCCCATGGACAGCGACGCTGCAGACAGCGACGCGCGATCCCGCGAACTCGAGCCGGTCAGCATCGTCGGTGGCGGCATGGCCGCCGCCAGCACCGCGCTGGCCCTGTGTCGGCGCGGTGTTCAAGTGGATCTGTACTGCGCCGATGACGCCCCGGCGCAAGGCGCGTCCGGCAGCCGCCAAGGCGCGCTCTATCCCCTGCTCAATGCCGGCGGTGATGCATTGAGCCAATTTTACAGTCAGGCGTTTCCGCTGGCCCGGCAGAGCCTGCTGCAATTGGCTGAACAGCATACGATCCACCACGGGCTCAGCGGCGTGTTGCAACTGCCGGTGGACGACAGAAGTAGAGACAAGATCCGCAAGCTGGCTGGCAGCGGCCTGCCCAGTGAGTTGGTTCAGGGGGTGTCGGCCAAACAGGGCAGCGAACTGGCTGGCGTGCCGATCGATCGAGATGGCGTGTATTATCCGCAGGGGGCCTGGATCTGCCCGAAAGATCTCACCCTCGCCATGCTCGCCGAAGCCGAGCGCACCGGCCTGTTGAGCTGCCACTATCAACACCCGCTGCAAGCCCTGCACTGTGACCAAGGCCGTTGGCTGCTGGATTTTGGCCACCGCACGGCGCACGCCCCCCAAGTGGTGCTCGCCATGGGCGCCAGCAGCGCCGGACTCGCGGCCACCGCGCCGCTGCAGCTCAATCCAGTACGGGGCCAAACCAGCTACCCCGAGGCGCAAGATGACACCGCCAAACTGCAGACCGTGCTCTGCGCCGATGGTTATCTCGTACCGTCCATGGATGGACGACTCACCTGTGGCGCCAGTTTCGTTCGCGGTGACGACAACACCGACTGGCGCGAGGCCGATCGTGACGAGATCCGTCAGCGCATGACGCGCAGCTTCGGTGCGCTGGCGTGGCACACGCAGCTTGAATTGGACGACTCCGGTCGGGCCGCCGTGCGAGCGACGGTGCGGGATCACCTGCCGTTAGCCGGCCCGGTGCTGGATTGGGACAACACTCAAGACGGCATGACACCGGCGCAAACCCGATGCCAACCCGGCTTATACCTGCTCTCCGGTTTAGGCTCGCGCGGCCTGTGCTCGGCCAGTTTGTGCGCCGAGTTGCTGGCCAGCCAACTGCTGGAGGAGCCCCGCCCGCTCAGCGGTGATCAGCAAGCGCGGCTGGCCCCGGGCCGGTTCTGGCTACGGCGCTTAGCCAAAGGCCAGCCTTTACTTCATGGTCCGCTCCCCGACAATGCGTCGAAATAGCCCAATCCAAACGAAACAAGGCTCACCGGATGGTGAGCCTTGTCATAGAGAACGAGTCTCGAATCATTAATCGAGAACACGCTCACGAGCTTGCAGCAGCTGCGATTGCGGGATCCCAACCAACACCCACAAACGCCCACTATCTTCCGACACTCGACCCAGCATACGCGTGCCAGCCAACTCCGCCTCCGTCACCGTGGTGCCAGAGGAACCATCCGCAGCAACCACTTGCTCTTTGTTTCCGACTCGTTCCGTGCCCTCACTGCTGCTGTCAGAAACCGCCATTCGCGCATTCACTTCCAGAACCAGATTGGCGCGGGCATTTTGCATCGCCATCCGCTCCCTGTGAGCGTAAGAGGCTTTGCTAGCCTCATAGCTACCGGTCGCCAAGATCATATCAGCTCGTTCTTCCTGACTTTCAGGACACATCCACTCAGGTGCAACTTCGTTGCTGTCTGGAAAGGTGCACACAAATTTAGGGGTTGATGAACAGGCAACTAGGCCCAATGCCATCATGGCGGCAACTAACTTTTTCATTGGTCGTACTCCATATCGTGATTTTTTCCCCACCGACCTATCGTGCTTTCACGGCTGGCCAGCTCGAACATCCCTATTTCGTTAACGGGACAAATTGTTATAAGGCAAGATCTCAAGCCGTTGGGATGACAAAGTCTGCACTTCCCGTTCCGTCAAGCCATTGATCCAAGTCGCTAACTGATGCTCATCGCTGGCCCGTTGCAACAGCTCTAGCGACGCCGTAGGAGCCAAGACCCAATGCTGTTGCGTAGCCCGTTCCGTGGGGTTTTGCACCTGTAATCTCAACGATCGGCTTTGCCCGAAACTGGCTGGCAATCCAATTCGCTCCCAACTCCCATCAAAGTGGATGATCAGAAGATCCAATGGGAATGCACTCAGCTCGCTTAACGTCATCTCCAGCATGTCGCCATGACCGATCCGTTGCGTACTGAGCCCCAGCTCGGTCGCGCCGGATAATTGCTCAAAGGCCGAGACCAGCTCACTGCGCCTAAGCGGCACGCTGGCGGGCCCTACCTGCAACAACCAGCCGTGATCCCATTGCAGTCGCAATTCAAGACGAGGCCCATGCCCCGGAGGGAACTGCGACCCCACTGAACGCGTCAACAGTGGGCTCCCGTAAAAGCCGCTCGGTTGTCCCGGGATTCCCGCTGCTGCCAAAGCCTCTCGAGCTCGCACGACCAGCGGACGCATATCCAGCTCGACGGCAACGTAGTAGTTACCGCCACACTGCCGTTGCTCAATCACTCGGGCCCGTTCCAACTCTACCTGGGCAACCGAGCGGGACGTGCTGAAACTGCTGTGCTCGACGCTTTGGCTCGATGTTGAAGTCCATTGCAAATCCGAACTGCTGTCCTGGCTTAATATCTGCTGTGCCAGACCGGACCGGGCGGCCCGGTTGGCTTCATCAATGGTCGCCCCCTGTCCTTCGAACAAATAGACATTGGGATCCACTGAGAACAGCCCCTGTTCGCAACTCTGCTCCGTCGAGGCACACCCAGACAAGCTGGCCAACACTAGCGTTACCAAAGCAAGATACCGTTCATTTCTGCCCATCACTGGTATTCCGCCAAGAAACGTTTGGCGGTGCCAAACTCAATCACCGGCTCCGGAGCCATGGCTCCCAGCTGGTTGGCAATGCCTGGAATGTGGGTGCGTAAGTATTGTCCCAACTGCTCGTTGGTCAGGCTCTTACCTTCGGCGGCATCGTTACTGAGCCCATGCGCTAGGACATAGGTAAACAGACCTTGCTGGGCACCATGATGGCTATGGCGGTGACTTTCGCAGTGTTGACTGGCTTGGTACAGGTCATAGCCATTGCCAGTCGACTCAAATGCACTTTCAAACCGGACCGATGACCGGTTGCTATCCTCTTCAGTCGATGACACACCGCTAAAACAGGTATCCAAGAAGATCGAGGGCCGACTGCCAGGCAGCGACTGAATGACCGTCATCATCTCAGAGAGCTTTAACGCCGTTCTGGGAAGATCTTGCCAGTCACTGTCGGTCGCCATTAGATAGTGCTCCCAACCAATGTTCTCCGCGGTCGAGCCATGCCCGGCGTAGAATACGTAGACTTCGGCTTCGGCATTGTCCCCGACCAAAGCAGCAAAGGAGCCCGGCGTGGAACGGTCTGCCATCAAGCGCTGCAGTTGCGCAAGCGTGACATCCTCTGCGGTGAGGATCTGACTGGTCGGCACCCCCAGTGAGCGCTCGAACACCTTCTGCATCACTTCCACATCCCGATTCGCATGGTAAACCGTGTGGTTGTTCTGATACTCCAGATTGCCAATAACCAGAGCATAAGCATTCGGATTGGTTTGCGCCGCTTTGGCAAAGTTGTAGTCTCTGTGACTGCGAACCACCTGATCACCAGTCACCCGCACCGACAACGGCAGCTTGTCGACAAACTCGTTGTGATCCTCGAGCTGCAGGAAGAAATTGAGCGACTCGCCCTCTTTTACTCTCATGCCAGGTTGCAAAGTGGCGTACATCCGGACTTCCTGCTGGGGCAGCAGCGGCAGATTTCGCGAAAATTCAATGCCCTCGGTAAACGTCATCAGCTTTCGGCTTTCCACCTGCAGCCGCCCACTCAGCTCCCGCGCCGCGCCGCCTCGGTTGACCAACGCGATCTCTACTTGGACAGGGACGCCGGCGGAGATCGCCACCCCTTCCTGTATCATCAAGCTAGCCTCGATTTCTGGCGGGACATAGGCCGCAACCTGCGCCGCAGAAGTAATGCGATCTTCGCCAATGCTGTCCTTCTCTTCTGCAGTGACAACAAAGTCGACCTGACCGTGGGCAAAATCCCGAGGCAGGTCCAGATCCAGCGTAAAGATCTGATCCTCACCACTGGCCAGATCGCCAGGGCGCCACTGCGCTTGGGATAGGATAACCCCCTGTTGCTTAGCAGACACCGACACAACCACACTCTCGGCGGCTGAACGACCAAGGTTACTCAACTCCAGGCGCATCTGCGCAGGGTGACCGGCCTGCCAGCCAATGTTGCGATCCAAAGCCGTTACACTGGATCTCAGTTTCAATTGCGGCGGGTTTTGGCGCTTTTCCGCTCGCGCTTCCTCCAGCCTAGCTTGACCCAACACCCAACCAGGCTGGTACTCTTTACGGGTATCGATAAATTCAACATCGCGACGAACAAAACGACCCGAACCGACTCGCTGATGCACACTTTCCCGCTTGAGCAAAATAGAGCCATCCTGATCGTTTAATGCTTGGGCCTGCTTTGCTTTATCTTCGGCCCGGATCAGCTCACCGCGCTCCAATGCGCGTTTAGCTTCCAAATACAACTCGTGGGCTGCGATATTGGTTTTGTAGGCATTAACAGTAAAAGGCAGCAGCATCAGTGCTAGGGCGGTATATCCTAATTTCATATCTGTAATCCTTTAGAACTGAGCACTGATCGCGACGCCGTGATGCCAGGTGCCCGAATACTGCTTGGGCAGGACTTGTTCACTGCTGGCAAAGTCGATGGCAAAGTTCTTATATCCCAGCCCGATACCGAAACTGCTTGCCCCATCAGAGCGCAGCCCTTGCTCGGTTTCGTATTGCTGTTGACCGGCCCGCAGCGATAACGTGGTGTTCGTCGTCAACAGCCAATTCCACTCTACCCCGACCGCTAATCGCGACAACGACTCTTCCATAGCAACGAGATTTGGCAGGCTATCGAACTGATCATATTGCAGTGCCAAGTTCAGATCCCAAGAGATGTAATCCGACAAAAACGCAACATTGGCGGCTGTGCCTAAGCTGTACTGGCTGCCCCGGAGCATGGGGTCATCTTCGCCTATCGCTTCATCCCCTATGACTTCACTCCGGTAAGCACCTCCAAGCCGCAAGCCGAAGTAGCTGCGAGTGCTGCCTACGGCCTTTTGCCAATCCACGGCTTGCCACAGCATTCCGAGGCTGAAACCCGTGCCTTCGGAGGCCATACTGCCGTCCGGAGAGTCCAGACTCATCATATCCAGAGTCGCCCCCACAGTGACTCGCTCACCCAGACGTGTGCCCAACGCGAGCCCGAGTGTAGACTGTTCGAAACCGGCCAGTTCCCGCCCTGTGTCGTAAATTGGGGTAAAGGCGTCCCTTTCATAAAACAACCCAAAGCTGCCGACTTGAGCGGCAAACGCGGTAAACTCCGTGTCTGGGTCATGCCAATTCCCATCTTCTTGCTGCGACGAAATGCTGCTAAATTCAGCCGTGACACCAAGCACGGAATTGCCTTCACGATCGCGGTTGCCAATGGGACCCGCCGGATTGGCACTCCATGCCGTCGTATCTTCTGCCAACGCAACAAAAGCGCCACCTAAAGCATCACAGCGAACCCCGCCCGCCTGCGCACAGGGGTGAACCAAAGCCAAGGTCGCAGCGACACAGCTAAGCCACCTCGCTTCGCTCAAAAATGACATCCCTTCTCCTTTACGCCCCATCCCGGATCAATATGGCTCCGGACAGATCGACTCACTCACGGTTCAATTGATATCGAGAGAACCTGAGACAAAAATAAAAAGGTAATGTTAATAATGACTTGGCTGCGCGTCTAATGACACTCCACGCATTCGAAGCTGCACCACAAACACAACTCATAGCCCTCCCAATCTGGTAACGTGCGCATCGCCCCTGGCTGCCCTGGCTGCAGAATTTAATCTTTTTATTCCATCAATGGCAGGGAGCTTTGCCTGCTTACGACCCAATTTTCTGGCCCAACCCTCCACACCTCCAACGGCCTACCTTGCAGTTACAATATCCCTACAACATCTTCTACTACATTGAAATAAAAGCTGTTTTATCATTGTTGATTCGTTTTTATGGAGAATATGATGAAGAAGTTGTTCTCACTTCTCACTCTGCTTCCCCTTTTAACCGCTTGCCTATTCACGGAAGGAGACGAAGCGTTTCCCAGTGGCCCAGGTGTCGGTGGGGGCGCTGTAGTCGAAAATCTGGAGTGGCATGTACCTAGCCAGATCCCACTGGGCGAAGCGATTGGTCATGCGCTGATCGCGCACTTTACCGATGGCCACAGCAGTAATGTCACCGACCTGTCCAATTTCGAAACGGACAGTCCCGAGATCGTTGCCATCGACAACAAACAAATTGTTGGACTCGCCATCGGCGAAGCGACCCTGTCTGCTCAGTACCGAGGCCGTACTGAACGAGTCCGTATCGAGATCGGCGCATCAGAAATCTTGGCGATTGAGTTTTCTGGCATCGAGCCTTCCCAACCTGCGGGAACCCAGCAAAACTGGACCCTGACGGCCAATTGGTCCGATGGCGAAACGACAGATATTACTGCCAGTGCAGAGTGGTCCAGCGCTCAATCCGACTCTGTGCATTTCAGTGCCCCTGGCGAGTTCCGCGCCATGGTACCCGGCGAAGTCGAGATCCAAGCCCGGTTCGGGCAACTGTCAGTATCGGAAACTGTGGAGGTCACGGCGCCAGAGGCCATCGAAGTAGTGTTGACCCAAGCCCCCTATGGGCAGCTTGAGATGCTGCTTGGTGACCGCCTAGAGATCGCATTTAGCGCTCGATTAACCGACGACACCTTAGTACCACTCGATACCCCATATGGTTTTCGAGTCGACGGCAACAGTGCAGACACCTCTGGGCTCGACTTCGTCAGTCACAATGAGCCCACTCTCAGAGCACTGCGGCCCGGCGAATTATCACTGCGCCTGGATCCGCAAGAGCGACCCGACGGTGTCAGCCGCTACGTGTATGTCGATCTCACGATCCAGGATAACCCAGCCGAATACCGATGGGTGCGCCACGACTTTGAACCTGAAGCCGATAACCTGACTTGGACCCGGCGAGCTTATGCCGTCGACGATGGCAAAGTGGTGATGCTATTTGAGGTAAAAGACGGCAACAGTGCCGACGGGATCTATCTGGTGACAGCCGATCAGCAAGGCTATTCTGAGCCTAAGCAGATTTTGAAAGGCCAGTTTATGGACACGCTGACCCACACTCGCTGGGCTCAAAACGGCCAATTGGTCTTTGTCAGCAAGATGGCCAACGGGCAGGAGAACATGTTCTGGTATGATCGTAATACCGCGACATTGACGCCAATGTCAGCCCCGGCAGAAACCCAGGGCACATTCAGTTACCAGAATAATTGGCCACTGATGACTTCTGCAGGCACAGCCTTCATGTATCTGTCTCCAACCGATAGAGACCACCCGCACCGGGACGAAATGATGCTGATGCGTTACGACCGAACGCAACAGCAATGGCAATTGGATCAGGTGCTGCCGATCTCGGCTTCACAACAACGCGGCAGCAACCTAAAGTTCCCGGACAACATCGCTGACACCCTGATCTACCAAGGAACAGACAGCGGTTACTGGCCATCATTCACCGTCATCAACACATTGACCGGCGATGTCGAGGTTCTGGTTCCAGAGCGTCCATCCCAAACCGCAGATCGCTTGTATCGCTTCGACTTTACCGGTAGTGACCCACTGCAAGCTGTTGCAATCAGCTATGACAGGGAGTATTTCCTATATTGGTCGGAGCTTGACCTGGTTCCAGAAGCGCATGCGCTGTTACTTGGCGAGTCCATTGAGACCATCAGCAATACACCGCTTCATAGCGCGGATATGGAGATGGGTGACCGCTTCTTATTCTGGCCACGGGTCCAAACTGCAGACGGCAGCGATAATGTCACCTTTCGGACTTTGCAAAATGGCAGTTGGCACGTCACCCACCTACCCAGCCCCCAGGAAAGCTACACACTGGAGCTCTATCGCGCTCAGACCCGTGAAACACAGAGCAGCGACAAAGCGACCATACGTCACCCTCAGCTCGACAATGAACAGATAATGTTGAGCAGTCAGGGTATGTGGGTGAGCCACCACGGACAATGGTCTCAGGACACTGAGCTGTGGCGCTTCAATATCAGCAGTAGCAGCTCCTATGCTCAGCAAGTTGTCCACCTGGGCGACAGTTTGGGCCTAATTTACCGCGATGGCTCACTCAGCCGACAGCATCTGTGGATGCTGCAACTCCGTCAGCCGGACTAGCAGCCCAGGATACGAAAATGCCGCAGAGATTCTCTGCGGCATTTTTTCTTAGCTGGCTTTGTTTCAAGCAATCAAACGCTGATTAAGCTGCTGCCAGGCATTCTGGATCAGTACCAGATCTTGCGGCGACAGCTCGCTTTTCGCGGCACCCAACACGTCAGCCATCTTGGCCTGCAAGCCATCGAGTGTTGGCGCTTCGTTTTGCTCCAACTGGGACAGCACCACGGCAAAATGCCCCTGCAAGTAGCCGCTAGCAAACACCTCATCGTCACTGCCGGACTGCAGCAACTCACCGGTCCACTCGTGGCAGATCTCATCCCAACGCTCTAACATACTTCTTCCTCCGGATCGGCTAGGGGGTACAACACGGCGTCCCGATAGCCGGTGGTAATGCGATAGTGGCCGGTTAAGGCCCGATCTAAGGTGTGATCACCGGTGTCCGCCAGCATGGGACGGCCCGCCAGTGCTTCTAATTTGGTTTTGGTGGCGACAATCATGATGTTGTCACGACCGATGGTCCGGATCACCAAAGGGCTCAGCTGTTGATTGCCGCGGCCAAACAGGTGACCCTGGCCACCGATCAGGGTGAGCACGAGCTTGGTTGGCTTGTCCGCGATGACATCAAGCAATTGCGCTTCGGTCAGATCCTGCCCCAGCACTTTGTTGTCTTTGATCAGATCGATACCCAGCAGGGTGTTGGCCAGCCCGAGGTGATCCATCACCGCCGCCACCGTGCTGCCCGAGCCCATGACACACTGCCAACCGGCTTCATTGAGCGCTTCGATCTGCTCGGCCATGTCGGCGCCAATGTCATCCAGCACCAACGCCTGATGCTCCTGGCCGCCCATCTTCACCGCCTGCACGTAGCGCAGCGCTTCGGGCACCATCATTTCGCCAAAGTATTGGGCCTTGACCTTACCCTGGCGAAACGCGACCTCATCGATATCACGGACTTCACCGTCGGTGACGCT
The DNA here is from genome assembly GCF_039543565.1 of Ferrimonas pelagia. Taxonomy (NCBI): domain Bacteria; kingdom Pseudomonadati; phylum Pseudomonadota; class Gammaproteobacteria; order Alteromonadales; family Ferrimonadaceae; genus Ferrimonas; species Ferrimonas pelagia. The sequence goes on from NZ_BAABJZ010000003.1 coordinate 61,111, forward strand.
CAGCAGTTCGCCCCGCACCATCTGCGCGGCGACAACGCCCGCCGCCTTGGGGCTGATGGCATACACCCCGGAGTGGATCTTCACCCCGGCTGGCACCCCGAGTACCGGAATACGCTGGCCCACCACACTGCACAGATCCCGCGCCGTGCCATCGCCGCCCGCAAACAAAATGAGATCCACCCGTTCCGCCAGAAGATGCTCTGCCAACGCGCGGGTATCCGCCGCGTCAGTCACCGCCGGTGGCGTGTGGCGTAACCGGGGATCAAAGCCCAGCTCTGTCGCCAGAGCCCCGCCCATCTCGCCCTGGGCCGTATGGACTTGGATCCGCGCTTTGAGCGGCACCAGTGCCGCCAGCGCCAGCGCCATCCGCGCCCTCGCTTTGGGCTTGGCGCCCAGCGCCAACGCCTGCTCGGCAACCCCATCGGAGCCTTTAAGGGCGACGCTGCCGCCCAGGCCCGCCAGCGGGTTGATGATCAGTCCCAGTTTGAACACAGCTTATCCTCACTCCATGTGAAACGCGTCGGTAATGGCCGATCGAAATGCTGGCAGAACAGCCGGGCCAGTTGCTGCGCCCGGGGCGGCCAGCCCCGTGCCTGATACGCCTCGGCTGCCGCCTGAACGCGACGCCGAAACCCAACTCTGTCGATCTCGATGGCGGTGTTATCCGCGCTGACATCAAATGCCTTGCCGCAGGCCTGGCTCAGATACCACTCGATGGCCTGCGGCTGCGCTTCCAGCGACTCAAACTCCGCCTGACGCTCGGTGCTGCGCTGATCCGACTCATACCAATAGCCGTAATCCAGCAACGCTCGACGCTCCGGCCCCGCCTGGCACCAATGCGCCAGCTCATGCAGCGCGCTGGCCACATAGCCGTGGGCAAAGTAGATCCGATGATAGGGGCAGATCTCATCGGCTGGCAGATACAGCGGCTCCTCGCCACCATCGAGCAGCAAGGTTTGGTATTCCCGGCCCGGGCCCTGCTCAAACAGGTGTTGGATCTGTTTCGCGTTTGGCATCGAAAAACTTAAACAGCAGCATGATCAGTCCGGCAGCGAGGGCTGCCATGGCGGCGCTCCACCAAGTAACGTGCGCGCCATCACCATTTTGCCACAGTATGCCACTGAGATAGGCACCCAATGCGCCGCCGACTCCAAAACTCAAGCTGGCATACAGCGCCTGCGCTTTGCCTTGATCCGCCGACGCAAACGCGCCATGGACAAAAGCGATGGCACAGGCGTGGGTCAAGCCGAAGCTAAAGGCATGCAGCAGTGCGGCCAAAGCTTGCCCGCTCAAACTCATCCCCATCCAGTCAGTCATCAACCAGCGCAACGCCGCCAGCGCGCAGCCAACCAACATCAGCGAGCTCAGCGACCAACGCGCCAGCAGTCGAGGCGCCAACGCGAAGATCCCGATCTCGGCGATCACCCCCAACGCCACCAAGGCGCCAGCCCAAGCCTCACCGAAGCCAAGTTGGATGAGATACAATACGTAAAAGGTATAAAACGGCCCATGGCTGGCCTGGATCAGCAAAGCGGTGAGCAAAAACAGGATCACCTTCGGCTGCCTCAGTGCCTCAACAAAGCCGAGGCTGGCTTGGTGACGCTGAGCGGGTGCCGCTTCCGCGGGCTCGCGGATAAACCAGGAAGTCAGCACCAATGCCGCAAACACCAGCAGGCCGATATGAGGCAAGGCTGATGCGCCGTGACGCTCAAACCACCAGCCGGCGCCGACCACCATCACGATGTAACCCACACTGCCGAAACTGCGTAGCGTACCGTACTGATGACTGCGCTCGCCCAGACTGGTGAGCGTCACCGCCTCGAGCTGCGCCAAAATGGCATTCCAAAAGAAGGTAAACAGCGCCATCACCAGCGCAAGGGTGACAAACGCCGTTGAACCGGATAATCCAGCGAACGTCAGCGCAGCCAACGCGGCCCCAAGGCGGATGATCGCCACCCGCTTGCCTAGGTGATCCGCCAGCGCCGCCCAAAGATTGGGGGCGATGATCCGGGTAGCAAACAGGATCGCCAGCAGTTGGCCGATCTCGAGCGAGTGGAAGCCCAGCCCGTCGAGGTAGAGCCCCAAGTAGGGCACCAACAGACCAAGAATGGCAAAGAAGCAAAAGTAACAGGCCGCCAGAGCTTTGCCCTGGCGGCCTGTTAATGGAGACGTGGTCAAGGCCTTAGCCCTGCTGCATCGGCAGTACCGGTGTCGCCACCTGCACATCACCACACTGTGCTTTGTGACGCATCAGGTGATCCATCAAAGTGATGGCCACCATCGCCTCGACAATGGGCACGGCGCGAATGCCAACGCAGGGATCGTGACGGCCCCGGGTCACCATCTCGACGCTCTCGCCTTGGGTATTGATGCTCTGCCCAGGCACCATGATGGACGAAGTCGGCTTAAACGCCACCTCGGCCACCAACGGCTGTCCCGAGCTGAGTCCCCCCAGAATGCCACCGGCATGGTTGCTGGCGAACCCTTGCGGGCTCATCTCGTCACGGTGCTCTGAGCCCTTCTGGGTCACCACCTCGAAGCCGTCGCCGATGGAAACGGCTTTGGCGGCATTAATGCCCATCAGGGTGTGGGCGATCTCCGCATCGAGGCGATCAAACACCGGCTCACCTAAGCCAACAGGCAGGCCCAGCGCTTCGACGCGCACCTTCGCGCCGACCGAGTCACCAGACTTTTTCAGCTCGCGCATGTAGTCGTCCAGAGACTCCAGCTTGTTGCCATCTGGGAAGAAAAACGGGTTTTGCTCGACCTGACTCCAGTCGTACTGCTCGGCTTTCACCGGGCCCAGCTGGTTCACACAGGCACGGACAATCACGCCACACTGCTGCGCCAGATACTTCTTAGCGATGGCACCGGCCGCCACCCGCATCGCGGTTTCCCGCGCGCTGCTGCGACCGCCGCCGCGGTAATCGCGATTGCCGTATTTGTGGTGGTAGGTGTAATCCGCATGGCCGGGCCGGAACAACTCGGAGATGGCCGAGTAGTCCTTGCTGCGTTGATCGGTGTTTTCGATCAGCAAACCGATGCTGGTGCCGGTGGTTTTACCCTCAAACACCCCGGACAGGATCTTGACCTGATCCGGCTCGCGCCGCGCCGTGGTGTAACGCGAGGTGCCGGGGCGCCGCCGATCCAGATCGATCTGCAGATCCGCCTCTGTGATGGCCAGTCCCGGAGGGCAGCCATCGACAATGGCGCCTAGAGCGACGCCGTGACTCTCACCAAAAGTGGTGACGGTAAAAAGCTTTCCAATGCTGTTGCCGGCCATGGCGGGGACTCCTGTGCCGTTATTCTTCTACGTTTTGATCTACTTGTACGGTGCCAATGCTGCTTCAGCAGCCACCAACTGCTCACGGGTCAACATAAAGACGCCGTGGCCGCCGCGCTCAAACTCGAGCCAGGTGAATGGCAGCTCAGGGAACTGCTCGGACAGCGCCACCATGGAGTTGCCCACCTCGACAAACAGCAGGCCGCCTTCGGTCAGTTGATCCGCCGCTTGCGCTAGGATGGAACGGGTTAGTTCCAGGCCATCGTGCCCAGAGGCCAAGCCCAACTCCGGCTCGTGGTGGAACTCGTCCGGCAGATCTGCCATGTCATCCGCATCCACGTAGGGAGGGTTAGACACGATCAGATCGTACTTCTGGCCCTTGAGCACGGAGAAACCATCGGATTCGATCGGGTAGACCCGATCCAGCAAGCCGTGGTTTTCGATGTTCATCTGCGCCACTTCCAGCGCATCCGGGCTGATATCGACCGCATCCACCTGCGCATCCGGGAAGGTATGGGCACAGGCGATGGCGATACACGCCGAGCCAGTACACAGATCCAGCACATGATGAACCGGCTTGTTGTACAGCCAAGGGGTGAACTCATTTTCAATCAGTTCAGCAAACGGGCTGCGTGGCACCAGCACCCGCTCATCGACATAGAATTCAAATCCGGCAAACCAAGCACTGTTGGTCAGGTAAGGCACCGGCACGCGCTCGCGCACACGACGGATCGCCAACTCAACGATACGGTGTTTCTCGGTGCTGGTCAGTCGGGCGCTGCGTACCTGAGGACCCAGCTCCAATGGCAGGTGCACCGTGTGCATGACCAAGGCAACGGCCTCATCCCATGGATTGTCGGTGCCGTGACCGTAGTAGATCCCAGCGGCATTGAAGCGGCTGACACACCAGCGCAACATATCGTCGATGGTATGAAGCTCATTGACGGCTTCATCAATAAAGATCTTTTCCACGTCGTGGCCTTCCTAAAAATAAATTGGCGGCCATTGTAGCGGGAGATCCCCTCCTATTCCTATCCTGTCTCGCGTAAAATAGTGCGCCATGAAAAAATCGAACCCCAATCAAGACGACGATTTCGCCTTGTTCCGCGACAGCATGGCGGATGTAAAGCCGCTTTCGCAGGACAGGATCAACCATCGTCCACCGGTGCCGACACCGGATAAAACCCGTGCCAAGCAGCAGCGGAAGCTGGCCGATCACTACTTTTCCGATAGCTTTCAACCGGCCTTTCCCAGCCATGGGCCGATGCGCTATGTGCGTGATGGCGCCAGCGCGTATGAAGTGAAGCGGCTGCGCCGAGGCGACTACAGTCCGGAATTGCTGTTAGATCTGCACGGATTGACCCAAGCCGAAGCGCGACATGAGTTGATCGCCCTGCTCGACGCCTGTAAACGTCAGCAGATCCCCTGCGCCAGTGTGATGCACGGTTTAGGCACCGGCATTCTGAAAGAGCGGGTGCCGGCCTGGTTGTGTCAGCACCCTGATGTCGTGGCGTTCCATCAGGCCCCGCTGGAGTGGGGCGGCAATGGGGCCCTGCTGGTCTTAGTGGACATTGGCCAATTCGATCCCGAGCTTTAGCGCGAGACGTCGCTCAAACCGGCAATAATTCGTGCGGGGCCAAGCGCTCAACCAAGGTTGCTGCCTCATCCAGGGTGATTTTCGCCACGGCGGAGGTGGTAAACATGGCCGGGATCTGACCCGGCACCAATTCGGCCAACAGATACCCCAGCAACGGCATGTGGGACACCACCAATACGCGTCGAGCGCCCAGCACCTGCGCCGTGGCGATCACCACATCGCTGGCGTACTCAGGATCCGCCTCGGGCACCAGCTCTTCTAGGATCTGGACCGGTACCGGCTGCGGCAGGATAGCGGCGATCTGTTGCCAGGTTTGATCGGTGCGCACATAGGGGCTGATCAGCACCAGATCCACCGTTTGCCAATCCGCGAAGTAATGCTCCGCCATTGCCCGGCTCTGCTGTTGCCCCAATACGGTGAGCTCACGTTGCGGATCCGTGGGGGCATCAAAACTGGCCTCGCCATGACGCATCAAAAATATGTCCATCTGCTATTGTCTAATTACTGCTTCGTTCAGCCGATTCTAGCTTGCCTCGTCGCGCGGCAACAGCCCTGGACTAGGTAGTCTTTAGTCGGATGTCACGACCAGCGATTGCACCAGACCCGATCTGAGCGCACACTAGCTCTCATTAATGACCTCAAGCAAAGGACGGCCGCAGTCAAGGCCGCAAGGTGGCCATGGCCCAAGCGTTGAAGATCAGCCCCAACGATCCGCGGACGTACCAATATCTCGAGCTGGACAATGCGCTGCGGGTGTTGTTGGTGCAGGATCCCGCCGCCACCAAAGCCGCGGGGGCCATTGCCGTGCGGGTCGGCCACTTTGACGATCCCGCCGGGCGTGAAGGCATGGCCCATTTTCTCGAGCACATGCTATTTTTGGGCACCGATAAATACCCGAATGCCGGTGAATATCAGCAGTTTATCAGTCAAAATGGCGGCTCGCATAACGCGTGGACCGGGCCCGAATTCACCAGCTACTACTTCGATATCAAACCCAACGCCTTTGCCGAGGCACTGGATCGCTTCTGCCAATTCTTTACCGCCCCCCTGTTCGATCCGCACCTGGTCGAAAAAGAGCGCCAGTCGGTCGACTCTGAATTCAAGATGAAGCTGCAAGATGACATGCGCCGCTTCTACCAAGTTCACAAAGAAACCGTCAATCCGGCGCACCCTTTCTGCAAGTTTTCCGTCGGCAATCAAGAAACACTGGCAGATAGACCGAACCAGCCAGTGCGAGACGAACTGGTGCAGTTCTACCAAACCCAATATTCGGCCAACCTGATGACCCTGGTGTTGGTCAGTCCAGAGCCTTGGGACGCGTTGCTGCCCCAGATCCGCTCCAGCTTTAGCCAGATCCCGGATCTCGGTCACATTAAGCAACTGCCTCAAGTGCCGCTATACCGGCCACAAGAGCTCAACATTCAGCTCGAGATGGCGCCGCTGAAAAAGTCGCGACAACTCACCCTGACGTTCGCCCTAGGCGCACTGGATGCCTGGTACCGCCATAAGCCCCTGACTTACCTTTCCTACCAATTGGGCTATGAGGGCAAGGGAAGCCTGTTGTCGGTACTCAAAGCAGAGGGACTGGTCAGCCAACTCTCCGCCGGCGGTGGGATCAACGGCTACAACTTCAAAGACTACAACATCAGCTATCAGCTGACGGAAAAGGGATTGGCCGCACAAGATCGGATCCTCGCCGTCACCTTCCAGTATATCGAGCAGATCCGCTTGCATGGGATCGAGGATTGGCGCTATCAAGAGCGACAGCAACTGCTCGAGCGCGCGTTTCGCTTTCAGGAAACCTCAAAGCCACTGGAGCTGGCCAGCCACCTGACCATCAACATGCAGCATTACGACGTCGCCGATCTGATCTACGGCGATTACCGCATGGACGGCCTGGATCGCAACGTGTTGAGCGAGATCCTGGCGCAATTCCACGTCGACAACGTTCGCCTGACGCTGGTCGCACCAGAGTGCGAAGGCGATAGACAAGCCAAATGGTACGACACGCCCTATCGCTTACGGCCGATCGATGCCGAACGCAAGCAAGCCTGGTTAAGCGCCGCGCCATGCCCGGGGATCACGCTTCCGCCGGTCAATGAGTACATCAGTGATCTGCTTGAGCCTCGCCCCGAACTGTCGACCGATCGCTTCCCTGTGCCGATCTACCAAACCGAACAACTGACCCTCTGGCATAAGAAAGACAGCGAGTTTAACGTCCCCAAGGCGCATCTGTTTGTGTCGCTGGACAGCGAAGCCTGCCACCACGATGCACGCAGCGCCGCGATGACCCGACTCTACATCGCCCTGCTGATGGACAGCTTGGTAGAGCTGACCTATCAAGCGGAGGTCGCCGGGCTCAACTACAACATCTATCCCCATCAAGGCGGTCTAACCCTTCATCTGAGTGGCTTCACCGGTGGACAGGAAAAGCTGCTGGATCTGCTGCTGCATCATGCCCAACAGCGGGATTTCAGCGCGGAAAGCTTTATCGAAACACGCAATCAGCTCCAGCGCAGCTGGAATGGGATCCGAGTCGGACGCCCGGTTTCACGCCTGTTCAATGCGCTCACCACCACGCTGCAACAGCGCAGCTTTGATCCGCTGCGGATGGCCGATGAGCTGCAAAGTGTCGATCTCCAAGAGCTGCATCGACACATCGACGCGATCTACCAACAGGTGCATGTCGAAGGGCTGGTGTATGGCGACTGGATCCGCGCTGAAGCGGATAACCTGGCTCTGCGCCTCGAGCACACCATGCAGCAGGTTTCCAATCCAGGCCGAGAGGTGAAGCGTCAACTGGTCAGCATCCAGAATAAAGGCACGGTGTTGCGTGAGATCGACAGCAACCATCAAGACAGCGCCATCTTGGTGTACTACCAATCGCGCCGCAACGAGCTCAAGAAAATGGCGCTGTTTAGCCTGCTCAATCACACCATCTCCAGCGACTTCTTCAATGAACTGCGTACCAAGCAGCAGTTGGGCTATATGGTCGGCACCAGCTATGTGCCGATGAACCGTTGCCCGGGCATCATCTTTTACATCCAGAGCCCCGTAGCTGGGCCTTTGCAATTGCTCGAATCCATCGATCAATTTATCTCAGACTTCAGCTATGCCCTGATGCAGATCTCCAGCAAGCAATGGGAAAGCACCAAGGCGGCGCTGTGCAATCAGATCCTAGAGCAAGACAATAACCTCAAAGCCAAAGCCCAACGCAGCTGGGTCAGCATTGGCAATAAGGACACAGACTTCGATCAGCGGGACAGCATCGCCCAATACATCGCCTCGATGGATCGAGCAGAGCTGATCCGCTTTATTATGGATCGGATGCGCAGCCGCAACCCAGACCGGTTAGTTCTATACTCATCAGGGAGTTCGCACACACAGATGGCCCCATTAACCGGTGAAAGGCACATTACCGACGTCGCGTCATTTAAAGGCCAATCAAATTTAATCGACTTCTAAGCAAATGAGATTCAATCAAAGGAACGAACGCTTGGATGCCGGTTAACTTGATGTTAACGTTCTGGCACCATCAGGAAGTTAGAAATGGATGTTTTTTATGGGAAAATGGATCGCTACGCTGATTTTGCTGATGCTGCCGCTCTGGAGCATCGCACAGCCCGATCCTAAACCGCTCCAGCCTAACTACCCGTTTCGCCACTTCGATCAGCAGGAAGGATTAACCGAAGGGACCATCACCAGTATCGCCCAAGACGGTGATGGCTTTATCTGGGTCGGGACCCTTAACGGCCTGAACCGCTTTGACGGCCATCGCTTCAAACACTATCAGGCATCCCCCAGTCAGCTGCATGGCCTAAAGGAGAACATGATCGTTGATCTGTTGCTCGACAGCGAGCATCAGCTCTGGGTGATAACCAATGCCAACCTCTATCGATTTGACCCCGTCAACAACCGTTTTGTCGCCCCATTCGAGCTCAATGACCACTTCTGGTCAGCCAGTCAAAACGCCACTCAGTTGATCCTCTCTGGCCATCGCGGCTTCTATGTCATCGAAGACGAACAAGTGACGTTCCATGATATCAGCAGCATTGACAACGAAGGCTACCTCGCCCTCCCCGGGCTGGATACAGACTCCTACCTTATCTCTACCTTTGACGGACGCAACTACCTCAAATTGGCACAGGATCCCACATTTCAGCCCACCCTCAGCCACACGGGTAAGATCAACGCCGTACAGCCTATCGATGGCAAGCATGCGCTGATCGCCTCCAATTTGGGCTTATTTGTCGCTCAAACAGCGTCAAGCGGGCAACTGCAGGGGCAACAGCTGCGCACACCGCCCTTGATCGCAGGACTGCGTTATCAGCCCGACAGTCGCGAACTGTATCTCGCCTCGCTGGAAGGCTTGTATACGGGCAAACTCACCGAGGATCTTCGGCTCGAAGCACTGAAGCCGGTCTCGGCCACCCCAACCACAGAGATCTTACTCGACAGCAATGCCGCGCTATGGGCCGGGACGGTGGGCCAGGGCCTACACCACTACTCTCCCAAAATACGCCAGATAAAGACCTACCCACTGAGCAATACCGCAACGGCAGAAAATCAGGTTTGGTCCGCATTCGAACAAAACGGCACCGTTTGGGTGGCCAACAACACCGGCACAGTTCAGCGATTTAACCAAAGCATGCAACCACTAGAACCGTTGGATGTGGCGCTGACCGGTCCGAAGAGCCTATCTCCCAGTGCCGACGGACTCTATGTCGCCGGTGCCAATGGTCTTCGCCACTACCACGCCCAAACCCAAGATTTCACCGCCCTCATCGCCGACCGCATCGTTACCAGCCTAACCCCAACACCCGACGGACTCTTTGCCGGTACCTACAGTGGCGATGTCTTTCATATCGACTCAGAACACCATGTCCGCTTGTTGCCGCTAATGGACACCCTGAGCTCGACCATATTTAATGTCACTCAAGTGGGCGCCACCCTCTATGTGGGCGCCCAATCTGGGCTATTGATATATCAGACTCAAGATGGTGAAGAGCGCTGGCAAAAAACACACCACTTACTCAGTGACAAAGTGGTCACCAGTATTGGCGTCTTACATGACAGTTTATTGATCGGCACCGCATCAGACGGACTCTATCACCTAGAACAAGATCAACAGCTCTCTCGCCTAGAGACCCAAGGTATAACCGAGTCACCGGCCATTTACACCATCAATATCACCCAAGATCATATTTATCTGTCCGCCAGCAATGGCATCATCAAGCTAAGCAAAGACACTTTAAACCTGCTGGATCATTATTTACCTTTTGATGGCGTGCAGAAGTCATATAATGCAATGGCCTCCTTTACCAGCTCAGACAAAATATTCTTTGGTGGCAGTGAAGGTCTAACAATACTGACGGCAACAGATAGCGCAGAACCCGTTCATGATGCGAAACCCATCATTACCGCCATTAAGGTCTTTAACCAAGATTATCGTCCGCCGATGGGCGATCCCCTTTCGCCGTCACTGCTCGAACGCATTGTCCTGTCCTACAGCGAGTACCCCTTCTCCTTTACCTTTGTCGATCTGGCCAGTCGCCAAGATACGTCACTGCGATACCAATACCGCTTGCAGGGTTTTTCCGACCAATGGCTGACCGCCGATAATGACCACCGCGTCGCGACCTTTACCAATGTTCCCCATGGTCAATATACCTTTGAGGTTCGCACCCAATCCGTGTTTGCACACACCCGCCCCGGCCATACCCGCATTGAGGTCCTGATCACCCCGCCATGGTGGCTGTCAACGCAAGCCAAACTGCTGTACGCCTTGCTGTTGCTCCTCACTGCTGGGCTGAGCTATCGCGAATACCAACGACGCCGGGAGGTGCAACAACGCATTGCCCAAAGTGAAGAGCGATTAAAGCTCGCCCTCTGGGGCAGCGGCGATGAAATGTGGGACTGGGACATTCCTGCAGGCAAGGTGCATCGCTCCAATAGCTGGCAGATCCTGTCCGTTGAGGGCCAGCAAGGACGAACCACCCACCCTGACGACAAACAACGGGTCCATCAATTGCTGATGGCACACTTCGAAGGCAAGAGCGAGCACTTCGAGGCGACCTATCGGGTCAAAACCAGTGAAGACGATTGGCTTTGGGTTTTGGACCGCGCCAAGATCGTCGAGCGCGACGAACACAATACCCCACTACGAATGACCGGGACCATTAAAAACATTAATCAGCTCAAGCGCTCGGAGGAACGACTGTCGCTGTTTGCTCGTGCACTGACCAACATCTCCGAGGGGATGTACATCCTCAATGCGCAACGCGAGTACATCGAACTCAATAACGCCTTTTTGAAGATCACCGAACAACAGCGAACGGATCTACTGGCTAACCCCATTCACTTCAACGAATACCCCGACAGCTATGTCAGCAATATCTTTACCATTGTCGACAAGCAGGGCCAGTGGAGTGGCGAGATCGATCATTGCAAACACAATGGTCACCGGATCCAACTGGAGATCCGCATCGATCGTATCGATGACATCCCTGAGGGCGACTGTTTCTACGTGGGCGTCGTCAATGATATCACCCACCGTAAGGCGGCCGAACAAGAGCTGCGCCGGCTGGTCAATAATGACAGCCTCACCGGACTGCCCAATCGAAACTACCTGCAGATCAGCCTGGATAAACTGATCCGGCTCCAGATCCCATTCTGTTTGTTCCTGTTTGATCTGGATGATTTCAAACGCGTCAATGACTCACTCGGCCACGAGTCCGGCGATGCACTGCTATGCCATATTGCCAACCGACTCCGAGCCCGCTTGCCGGATGAGGCGACCCTTCACCGGCTTGGCGGCGATGAATTCGCCGTGGTGTACGAAGGAGAGCTAGCCCTGCCTGCCAGCACCTTGGTCGCACAAACCCTACTGGAGGGCTTTGAGCACCCCTATAGCCTCGAGCACAACGAACTGTTGATCCACAGCAGTATCGGCATTGCCAACTATCCCGAAGACGATGACGATCGCCAGTCACTCCTACGCAAAGCCGATCTCGCCATGTACCACGCCAAAAGCCTGGGCGGACAATGCTACCAATATTACAACGATAACATGAACAAAGCGGCGCAGGAGCGGCTGAGTGGTGAGCGCTTACTGCGTGAAGCATTGAAGAAGGACTGGTTCGAAGTCCACTACCAAGCCAAAGTGGATACCCACAACCACAATATTGTTGGTGCCGAGGCCTTGGTTCGGATCAAACACCCGCAGCATGGCCTGATCCCCCCAAGCCAATTTATCCCACTGGCAGAAGAAAGCTCGTTGATCATCGAGATCGGCGAGTTGGTGCTGAAACAGGCCTGTGCCACGGTACAAGGCTGGCATCAACAAGGGCTGTTTTCAGGCCGCATTGCCGTCAACCTAGCGTCGAAGCAATTTACCCAGCCGGATCTGGTTGAACGGATCACAGAGATCTTGCAAACGACTCAACTGCCGGCCACCCAATTGGAGCTGGAGATCACCGAAGGGACGGTGATCCAGAAGCCCGAGGACGCCGTGATCACCATGAGAGCACTGCGTCGCTTGGGGATCAGCCTGGCCCTGGATGATTTTGGCACCGGCTATTCCTCCCTGTCCTATCTTAAGTCGTTCCCACTCGATACACTCAAGATCGACAAATCCTTTATTGATGATCTCATCTATTCCCACTCTGAACTGATGATGGTTTCCTCTTTGATCACCATTGCTAAAAACTTGGGTTTAACCACGGTTGCAGAAGGTGTCGAAGTCAAAGAACAGGCCAGACATCTACAGAATTTATCCTGCGATATGATCCAAGGCTTCCTATTCAGCAAACCGCTAACCAGCTCAGAATTTGAAACCTTACTACGCAGCGAACAACATCGCCTTAAACGAAAGAGTCAAGAATCCGTCTAAATTCGTTGGCATGACGCTTGCTATAATATTTTCAGTTTTCATAGCAGAAAATATTTCAAGGACCGATCATGACCAACTTCGCTAAAAACATCGTACTCGTCGCCATTATTTCACTTTCCACCTCAGCCTCCGCCTCATTACCATGGAATAAACTTGAAGTGGCGTCCCCAATAAACACTGACATAAATATAATTGCGGCCGTGCCGTGGATAAAGAATGTTGAGGCCGCCGCCGTACCGTGGATAAAAAACGCTGACACCGCCGCCGTGCCGTGGATCAAAAACGCAGAGACCGCCGCCGTACCCTGGATCAAAAACACTGAAACCGCCGCCGTACCGTGGATCAAGAACACTGAAACCGCCGCCGTGCCTTGGATCAAGAACGCTGAAACCGCCGCCGTGCCTTGGATCAAGAACGCTGAAACCGCCGCCGTGCCTTGGATCAAGAACGCTGACACCGCCGCCGTACCTTGGATCAAGAACGCTGACACCGCCGCCGTGCCATGGATAAAAAACGCTGACACCGCCGCCGTACCGTGGATCAAAAACGCAGAGATCGCCGCCGTGCCGTGGATAAAGAATGCTGAGTTCGCCGCCGTGCCGTGGATCAAGAACGCTGATACCGCCGCCGTGCCGTGGATCAAAAACGCCAACATCGAGACCGCCGCCGTGCCATGGATCAAGAATGTTGAGACTGCTGCCGTGCCTTGGATAAAGAATGCTGAGTTCGCCGCCGTGCCTTGGATAAAGAATGTTGAGACCGCTGCCGTGCCTTGGATCAAGAACGCTGAAACCGCTGCCGTGCCGTGGATCAAAAACGCTGAAACCGCCGCCGTGCCTTGGATAAAGAATGTTGAGATCGCTGCCGTGCCGTGGATCAAAAACGCTGAAACCGCCGCCGTGCCGTGGATAAAGAATGTTGAGACCGCTGCCGTGCCTTGGATAAAGAACGCTGAAACCGCCGCCTGATCCCAATCCAATCCGAATAAGGAGTACAACATGTGGACTGCCATCAAACGCTACTTCAACGGTCGTAACAAACGGATCACGACACCGCTGCCCGCTCATGTGCATCGTGTAGAAACCGTCAGCGCTGCCGCTTGGTGGAACTGAGCGCGTAACGCAAACTCAACGGTCGGCAAGCCCCATGGCGCGCCGGCCGTCATTGTGACAACCCACCTCCACCTTCTCGTGATCCTTCACTCATAAATGGCAAATCTGTGCCAAAAGTCCGCCAGTTCACTCAACTTTAAAGCGCCACCGTCAAAAATATGACGCGCCTACTGACCGGTTGAGTGATCAGATCGGCATGCCCTTGCCGGGCTCATTACATCAAACTCAACCAGCGATCGCTTGAATACCCCGCGCTCCGCACCGCCAGATCGCAAAAAGGGGCGCCGCTATGGCGCCCCGTGCATACAACTCATCGGCAGACTAGGAGAAAAAGCGCGCCTCGTTCTCCGCCATAGTGACCAAGCGATCGGCCGGACGGAAGCGCTCACCGAAGCGCTGCTGATAGTGAGTCAGCTTCTTCACCAGAGTGGCTGCGCCCATCCGGTCAATGTAGCGGAACGGTCCGCCCCGAAACGGCGGGAAGCCGATCCCAAAGATCGCCCCGATATCGCCGTCCCGCGGACAAGCGATGATCCCCTCCTCCAGGCAGCGGACCGCCTCGTTCAGCATCTGAACTACGCAGCGCTCGGACAACTCCCCGGCACTGAGGCGCGACTGAGGCGTCACACCCAACACCTTATAGACGCTGTCATCGACCGGTTTCGGCCCCTTCTTCTTCGCCGCTAAGCGATAGAAGCCCTTGCCGTTCTTCTTACCTTTCCGTCCATCGGCTAGCACCTTATCGAACGCCGCAGGCGCAGCAAAGCGATCACCCAACTCCTTTTCCAGGATCGGCGCGATCTTCGCCCCAACGTCGATCCCAACCTCATCCAACAAGGTCATCGGCCCGACCGGGAAACCAAACTTGACCAACGCCTGATCCAGTAGCTCGATCGGCTCCCCCTCAAGCACCAAATTGGCCGCTTCGTTCATATACAGCGCGAGGATCCGATTGACATAAAAACCTGCACCATCCTGCACCACGATGGGCGTTTTGCCCTGCTTGCGGGCAAACGCCACTGTGGTGGCAATGGTCTCGGGTGAGGTTCCCTGATGGGCGATCACCTCCACCAGTGGCATCTGCTCAACCGGTGAGAAGTAGTGCAATCCGATCACCTTATCCGGACGCGCCGCGTGCTGCGCGATCTGGCCGATCGGCAGCGACGAGGTATTCGATGCGAAGACCGTGTGCTCACCACAATGGGTCTCCACATCCTTGACCATCTGGTGTTTCAGCGCCAGATCCTCGAACACCGCCTCAACCACCATATCGACGTCCTTCACGCCATCGTAACGGGTCGTGGTGGACAGCAGACTCATCGCCTTATCCCGTTGCGCAGGGGTCATATGCCGCTTCTTGACCCGACGATCGACCTGCTTATAGCTGTACGCTAATGCGTTTTGCAAACCCTGCTCGGCAATGTCTTTCAGCCGAACCGGCAACTTGGCCTTGAACGCCGTCACCGAGGCGATCCCGCCCCCCATCAAGCCACCGCCAAGCACCATCACCTTATTGATCGTCGCCGGCTCAACATCGCCGGCACCGCTCTCTTTCTTCATCTCTGTGCTGGCAAAAAACAGTGCGCGCAAACACTCAGACTCGGGTGACATCACCAACTCGCCAAAGAACCGCGCCTCGGCCTCATAGCCCGCCTCCGGCCCTTGCTCGACGCCGATGCGCACCGCCTCAATGATCTTCGGTGGCGCGGGGTAGTTGCCTTGGGTCTTCTTCTCGACCTGCTTCGCAGCTTGCTCGTAGATCATCTTGCGACCCACCCCCGTCAGCTCTAAAGCCTGCTCAGCGGCCGATAATTTGGGTTTCAGCTTCTTACGCTTGCCTTTGCCGACCCATTTTTTCGCCACACTCACCAGCACAGAGTGGGGCACCGCTTCGTCGACCACGCCAAGTTTGAGCGCTTGTTTGGCACGCAACTGACGCCCGGTTAGCATCAGATCCAACGCCTTGGCAACGCCGACCAATTTAGGCAGGCGCTGAGTACCACCGCCCCCGGGCAAGATCCCCAGTTGCGACTCAGGCAAGCCCAGCTGCGTCTTATCACTGTCGGTGCAGATCCGATAATCGCACGCCAGCGCCACCTCCAGGCCGCCCCCGAGGCAGGGACCGTGGATCGCCGCCACCACAGGCACCGTCAGCGTCGACAACGCTTGCAAGGTCTGATGACCGGACAGCGATAATCGGGTGACGTCCTCCGCCGTTTCGCAGGCAGCCAACATGCTAATGTCTGCCCCCGCGATAAAGGAGTCCGGTTTGCCCGAGGTCAATATCACCCCTTGGATCGCACTGTCGCTGCGGATCTGCTCCAGCACCTCCAACACCTCGCCATTAAAGCTCTCGCGCAAGGTATTCATGGTCTCACCGGGCACATCCATGGTGATCACCGCGATCCCATCGTCATCCTTGTGCCATTGGAAGGTCTTATCCGTCATTACTCTACCTCCAGGATCATCGCTGCGCCCAAACCGCCCGCCGCACACGCCGTCGTCAGCCCCGTGCCGCCACCGCGTCGTTTCAATTCATTGCACATCTGGGTGATCATCCGCGTACCGGTCGCGGCAAAGGGGTGACCGTAAGCCAGCGAGCTGCCCATCACATTAAACTTATCCATGTCGATCTCACCGATGGCGTCACTGCGCCCCAGCTTTTCCTGGGCAAACCGCTTGCTGGCAAACATCTTCACATTGGCCAGAGTTTGCGCCGCGAAAGCCTCATGCATCTCGATCAGATCCAGATCCGCCAGCGTCATTCCGGCCCGATCCAACGCCATCGGCGTGGCATAGCTAGGCCCCATCAACAGATCCTCCCACACATCAATAGCGGAGAACGCATAGCTGCGGATATAGCCGATGGGATCGTATCCCAGCGCCTTGGCCTTGGACTCCGGCATCAACAGCACCGCAGAGGCGCCGTCGGTCAGCGGAGTCGAGTTCGCGGCAGTGACACTGCCGTGCTTGCGATCAAACACCGGTTTTAGCTTGGCCAGCTTATCCAGCGCCATGTTGTCCCGCACATTGTTATCCCGCTCGATAAACTGCTTGTAGGGCGGCACATGACAGGTCATCACCTCCTGCGCCAACACCCCGGACTCCCAACTTTGATGGGCCAGTTGATGAGAGCGTACCGCCAGCTTGTCCTGATCACTGCGGGCGATCTGATGGGACTTGGCCATCTGCTCGGCAGTCTGTCCCATCGACAAGCCGGTGGAATACTCCGCCACCGCCGGTGGCACTGGCATCAGATCCTTGGGCCGCAGCTTGCTCAAGATCGACAAACGCTGGCCCAAGGTCTTCGCCTTGGTCAGATCCACCAAGGAGTGGCTCAGCTTACGGCTTACCTCGATCGGCAACACCGAGCTGGAATCCGCCCCGCCGGCAATGCCGATCTCAACCGAGCCCGACAGGATAGATTCGGCCACGTTGACGGTGGATTGGAATGAGGTGGCGCAAGCGCGGGTCACCGAATAGGCATCGGTATGGACCGACATGCCAGTTCCCAGCACGATCTCACGGGCGATGTTGGGCGCCTTTGGCATCTGGATCACCTGGCCATACACCAGCTGATCCACCAACTTAGCGTCCAGCTCATTGCGCGCCAGCAACTCACTCACTGCCATCTGTCCCAGCGCCAAGGCTGAGATCCCATGAAAGGTGGTCGCTTGTCGGGCAAATGGCGTACGCAGGCCCGCGACGATGGCGATCCTGTCCCCCGACGACGTCTTTAGCGATTGTCGTTGCGTCATGAAATGTCCTCTATTCCCTGTAGAACCCTGCGTGATCCAGATGAGGTCTGACCAGCAAAATGTGATCCAATACTAACTTCTACAGCGCGAGTTTCAAACAGCTGTGTGAATTTTCCTCTGCTACAGTGGTCAGACAATCATCGAAGGTGCTAACAAAAGTTACCAAGATCTGATAATTACTGAGTGATAGCGCACAGTTTTCACCACCGTAGGGCCCGTCATGCGACCACAGAAGAACCTTAGCCGCCGACCGCTGTCTGTTTGGATAGCGATCCTGTACATCCCGCTGGGCCTGCAGATGCTGTTCTGGATGATGGGGTTTCATTACGTGGATTTTTCCTTGCCAGATTCGCTGTGGGCGATCCCTGAGACACTGGCACGCTACTACATCAGCGTCACGCTATTGTTGTACCCCGCCGTCTTTGCCTATGGTCTGTTTTTCAGTCTGGATCAGAACCGGCAGGGGGCGCCCGCCACAAACGTGATCTTGGCATCGCTCCTGCCCTTCATAACCGCAGCCCCCTACTTGCTCACCGTACAGATCATGCAGTATTTTCAATAACCTTGGATATGAACCCTGCTCTGGGATGAACGACTCCAACGCTCAGCCCGTGCACCGACATCGCGAAAAGAGAACAGGCATGCAACTGCAACGTCTAAATCAAATTCAACAATATCTGCAGCAGATGGTCTTAGGCCAACCCAATCTGGTGGAAGGTCTGCTAACCGCGCTGATCGCCGATGGTCACCTTCTGGTTGAAGGGCCTCCAGGTCTGGCCAAAACCCGCGCCGTCAAAGCCCTGGCCGACTGCATCGACGGCGATTTCCATCGCATCCAATTCACCCCGGATCTGCTTCCGGCGGATCTCACCGGCACTGACATCTTCCGCCAGGAGACCGGCCAGTTTGAATTCCAGCCGGGGCCGCTGTTTCACCACCTGGTGTTGGCCGACGAGATCAACCGAGCCCCCGCCAAGGTGCAGTCCGCCCTGCTGGAAGCGATGGCCGAAGGCCAGATCACCGTCGGCAAGCGCAGCTACCCGCTGCCCAAGCTATTTCTGGTAATGGCCACGCAGAATCCGATCGAGAATGAAGGCACCTACCCGCTGCCCGAAGCCCAGTTGGACCGTTTCTTGTTGCACCTATCGCTGGACTACCCCAACGCCGAAACCGAGTTGCAGATCCTGGCGCTGTCGCGCAACGAAGCGCAGCATGCGGTGATCAGCGTGCCTGAGCCGCTCACCGAAGCTGAGGTCTTTGCTGCCCGCGAGGCGGCCTTGAAGATCTACCTCGCCCCCCAGATGGAGCAATACATCGTCTCTCTGGTGATGGCCACCCGCCAGCCGGCACGCTACGACGACACCCTCGCCGCTTGGCTGCAGTGGGGCGTCAGCCCACGGGCCAGCATTGCCTTGGAGCGCTGCGCCCGCGCCCGCGCTTTCCTGCATGGCCGGGATTACGTGGCACCAGAAGACATTCAAGCCGTCGCGCCGAACGTGCTGCGCCATCGCATTCTGCTGAGTTATCAGGCGGAAGCGGAGGGGATCAGCAAAGATCAGGTGATCAGCCGCATCGTTAAATTGGTGGCCGTGCCCTGATGTCACAGCTCGCTCTGCCCCGTCACGGCGACGGGGCAACCCTCAATCTCAAAGAGTTACTGGCCCGGGCGGAACATCAGAGCTTGGTTCGCAGTGACGATCTCGGTCGCGCCAAGGCGTTGATGGCCGGAGAGCGCCTATCGCGACTCAAGGGCCGTGGTATGGAATTTGCCGAGGTTCGCGCCTACCAGGCCGGTGACGATATCCGCACCATCGACTGGCGAGTCACCGCCCGCACCGGTAAAGCCCACACCAAGCTGTTTCGCGATGAGCGCGAACGCCCTGTGCTGCTGTGTGTCGATCAGGGCAGCCGCATGCAACTGGGCTCCGAGTTGCTGCTGCAGTCGGTTCAGGCCGCACACCTGGCGGCGCTACTCAGCTGGCATATCAGTGCCAAAGGCGACCGCCTTGGCGGCATCGTCTGCACCGAGCAGCAACATAAAGAACTCAAGCCGCGAGCGCGTCGCGCCGGGCTGCTGGCCATGCTGGAAAGCCTGGTCGAGCTGCAGTTGCCACCAACCAACCTTGCGCCACAGCAAGACTATTGGTCGCAGGCCCTGACACGCTTAGAGCGCTTGATCCGCCCCGGCTCGTTAGCCGTGATCATCACCAACCCGCTGGGACTGGATCCCGACAGCCTGCAGCGGATCAGCCGCTTGCGCCGACACGCCGAGATCCGGCTGTTCTGCCTGACCGATCCGCTGTTTGACACCCTGACACAGGCTCAAGGGCCTCTGCCGGTGCGGATCCCTGAGCAGACCCAGCCCCATTGGCTGGATCGACGCGCCGCCCGTCAATTGTCAGAGCGCTGGCAGCAGGCGCGCAACAGTGCCCAACAACACAGCCTGCAACAGAGCCTGCCACTGAGTGAGATCAGCGCCGCTGAGCCACTGGAACAACAATGGCGAAAATTGTGGATATGAACCCGTTAGACTCCCTTCACGATATTGTCTTACCGCAGCCCGTTGACTGGTGGCCCCTGGCGCCAGGCTGGTGGCTGCTCGCCGCACTGGTGCTGCTTGCGCTGATCGCCGGCGGCATCAAGCTTCAGCGTCATTGGCGCCATCAGCGACCGGCCAAGCTCGCCATCGCCCAGCTGCAACGCCTCGATCCCACCGCGCCAGATCTGGCCACCCAGGTCCAGGCGCTGCTCAAACGGGCCGCCATGGCCTACGGTCCCAGAGAGCAATGCGCCGGTTTGCATGGCAACCAATGGCACAACTACCTGCAGCAGCTCAGCCCACACCCCTGGCCTGAGTTGTTGGGCAACCCATACCAGGCGCAAGTCAGCCACGGCGGACAACGCCTGCTCGACGCCGCCAGCGCGGCATTGACCCAACTGCCAAAACAGACGGAGGCGCAACATGCTCAGTCTTGACTGGCCTTGGCTCCTGCTCGCCATCGTCTTGCCCTGGTTGTTGCCCCGCCGTCGCCCGGTACAAGCTGCCGCGCTGCGCCTCCCCGGCACACTCAGCCAGCAGATCCCCAGCGCCACCGGCCCCAAGCCGCACCGACTGTGGCAACTGCTGGCCCTCGTCGCATGGCTCTGTTTGGTGCTGGCCGCGTCCCGGCCGCTGTGGTTAGGCGAACCCGTTGCGCTCAAGCGCGAGGGGCGGGATCTGATGATCGCGGTCGATCTCTCCGGCTCGATGCAGATCGAAGACATGGAGCTGAACGGGCGCCTGGTCGATCGCTACACCATGGTCCGCGCCGTGCTAGGCGACTTTATTCAGCGACGGGACGGCGACCGCATGGGGCTGATCCTGTTTGCCGATCAAGCTTACCTGCAGGCACCGCTGACCTTCGATCGTCACACCGTCAGCCAATATCTGCGCGAATCCGAGCTGGGTCTGGTCGGCACCCAAACCGCCATTGGCGATGCCATCGCCCTCGCCGTCAAACGATTTGAGCAGCTCGATCAGAGCTCACGCGTGCTGGTACTGCTGACCGATGGCGAAAATAACGCCGGTCGCTTTACACCAGCGCAGGCGGTGGAGCTGGCCCGCAAGGCAGGCGTGACCCTGTACACCGTGGGGGTGGGCTCGTCCGAGATCCGCCAACGCCGACTGTTTGGCTCGCGCACGGTGAATCCGTCAGCCGAGCTGGATCGCGCCGAAGCGGAGTTTGTCGCCCTGTCCGAGTCCACCGGTGGCCGCTATTTCCGCGCCCGCAGCACCGCAGAGTTAGACGCGATCTACGATGAGTTAGACAAATTGGAACCGATAGAACAAGACGGCACCCAGTGGCGTCCACAAACCGATCTCTACCCCTGGCCGCTTGGCGTGGCCACCGCTCTTATCCTGTTGCTGTTGGTTCGGAGGCAACATGGCTGAATTTCACCTGATCCGCCCCTGGGTCCTGCTTGGGCTCGTGCTGCTACCGGCGCTGGCGTGGTGGCTACGGCAACAAGCCCAATCGGGCCATTACTGGCAGAAACTGCTACCCGCTCACCTGCATCAGGCGATGTTATTGGGGGCCGATAGCAGCCGCCCGCAAAGCACCCGCCTGCCAATCGGCTTGCTGGCCCTGCTATTGTTCGCCCTGTCCGGCCCCAGCTGGGACAAGCAATCGGTGCCGCTGTTTCAACTGCAACAAGGTCGCGTCCTGGTGATGGACATGTCCTACTCCCAGTGGGCGACTGATCTGGCCCCCAATCGCTTAACCCACACCCGCTTCAAGGCGCTGGATCTGCTTGAACAGATCCCCGATGGCGAGATGGGCTTGGTGGTCTATGGCGGCGACGCCTTCACTCTGGCCCCATTGACCGACGATCGCAGCACCCTGGCCAATCTGATCCCGGTGCTGTCGCCGGATCTGATCCCGGTTCCCGGCTCCAACCTGCCCAAAGCGCTCTATCAGGCCGATCAATTGCTGCGTGACGCTGGGTACAGTCAGGGGGAGATCCTCCTGCTGATCGACGGCCTGCATAGCGAGCACGCCAACGAAGCCATCGAGCTGGCGAACAAGATGCCCTGGACCCTCAATCTGTTGGTGATCGGCACCGCCGAAGGCGCGCCGATGGAGAAGCCCGGTGGTGAGTTGGTGCGCAGCCGCAACGGCGAGATCGCCCTGGCCGTCACGGATTACGCCACGTTGGGTAAACTGGCCCGCGCCGGCGATGGGATCCTCGTGCCCTACCAGCCCGATGGCAGCGATGTGCGTCAACTGGCGCCGCGCGCCGATGCCCTGCGCGATGAAGGGCAGCAGCACGATAACCGCCAGCACAGCCAATGGCTGGATCGGGGAGTCTATCTGCTGCCCTTGCTGTTGCTGCCTTTGGCCTGGATGCTACGGCGCCACGCCTTGCTGACGCTACTGCTGCTGCCGTTACTCACCCCCAAGGCGGAGGCGGGCTTCTGGCAAACCGGTGATCAGCAAGGCCAGGCGGCCTTCGATGAACAGCAGTTTGAACACGCTGCCGCCCAGTTCTCCGATCCCGCCTGGCAGGGCGCTGCCCACTACCGCGCCGGCGAGTTTGAGCAAGCGTTGGCGGCATTTGAGCGCTCGGAGGCTCTCGACAGCCGTTACAACAGCGGTAATGCCTTGGCCCAGCTGGGGCAGTATCAGCAAGCGGCCGAACGCTATCGCCAGGTGTTGGAGCAACAGCCTGAGCATCCCCAGGCGCAGGCCAACCTGGCGTTGATGGAGCAGCTGCTAGAGCAACAGGAGCAGGACGCCCAATCCGACCAAGGTGAAGGTGAAGGTGAAGGCGACAGCCAGCAACAGGACACCCCGTCGGATCAAGGATCGCAAAGCGAGAATGGCGATCCGTCCGAGCAACAAGCGCCGCAAGAACCGAATGAGGGCGAGCCCTCTCCGTCCGACCCGTCTCAATCGAGCGGATCTCAGTCCAGCGACGCCTCGTCACAACAGGACGCCGGCAGTGAAGCTGAGCAAGGAAGTTCTGAGCCTCAAGCGGAACAACCTGAGCCCGCCACGGACTCCGCCGGGCAGAGCAACGACAACGAGCGCGAGCCGGAGCAAACGCCTTCGCAGCCATCCGAGCCCACACAAGAAGAGGCCAATGCCGAAGCGCAGGTCGAGCCCCAGAGCGAGCCAAGCGCGGGCGATCAGCAACCGGACGCATCGACTGCGGCTGGGGCCGCTCAACCCGGCGAGTCCGGCAGCGATCCCGAACTGGAACGAATGCTGCAGTTGGTACCGGACGATCCCGGCCAACTGCTGCGCAATAAAATGCAATTGGAATACCAACGCCGCCGTCAGGAAGGCACCATCAATACGGAGCGAACCCAGTGGTAACGCGGATCACCACCCTAAAACGTTTATGCCTCAGCGCCTTTGTGCTGCTGATCGGCGCTTTGCCTGTGACGGCTCAGGCTCTGACCGAGCTGACCGCCGTCGTGGATCAGAATCCAGTGCTGACCGGCCAGTCCTTCACCCTGCAGGTGACCGCCAATGACAGCGTCGACAGCAACGCCCTCGACACCTCGGCCCTGCAGGCCGACTTTGCGGTGGGCCGAACCAGCGTCAGCTCCAGCACCCAGATCGTCAATTTTGACATGCAGCGCCAGACCACCTGGACCATCCTGCTACTGCCCAAGGCGGCGGGCGCGATCACCCTCCCCGCCCTGGAGATCGACGGAGTGCGCAGCGCGCCCATCCCGCTAACGGTGTTAAACCCGGATCAAGCCGGAGAGGCGGCCCCCCTGCCGATGGCCTTTATCGAAACCGAGCTGGAGCGGGAATGGATCTACCCGGGCCAACCCACCCTGCTCACCGTGACGCTGTTTTTGGGCGCAGAGCTGCAGCGGGGCAGCCTAAACGCGCCCGAGCACGCCAACGCGCAACTGCAGCAATTTGGCCAAGATGAATCCGACACCGTGGTGCGCCGCGGCATGCGCTACCGCACCATCAAACGTCAGTTTTTGCTGACCGCCCAAGTCAGCGGCACGCTGGAGCTGGGCTCCGCCAGCTTCGACGGCGATCTGCTGGTGCCGGGACAGCGCGGCGATATCTTTGGTCGCGCCCAAGCACGCTCCATGGTGGCCACCAGCGATCCCATCGTTGTCAACGTCATGGAGAAACCCGCCAGCTATCAAGGAGCCTGGCTGGTGGCGGACATGGTTGCCCTGTCTGATCACCTTGGCGATGCCGAGCAGTTTGAGGTCGGCCAGCCGATCACCCGAACCCTGCAGTTGACCGCCATGGGGACGGTCGCCGATACCTTGCCCGAGCTTGCGCTCAGCGCGCCAGCGGGCCTGCGGCTCTACCCGGATAAGGTCGAGCGCGATGGCGGCGTGCGCGAGCAACAACTGGTGGCGACACTGCGGCAGACCGTGGCATTGGTGCCCAGTGCACCGGGCAGCTACACCCTGCCCGAGATCCGTGTGCCTTGGTGGAACCCGCGCCTGAAGCGACAGGAGTGGGCGGTGCTGGCCGAGCGAACCATCGAGGTTCAGCCCAGCAGCACGGGTCTGGCCCCCGTCGGCCTGCCGACACCGGTGATCCAGCCCCAGACTCACACCGAGCCCAATGCCGGCTATTGGCCTTGGCTGACCGCGGTCTTTGCCCTGCTGTGGCTGCTCACCCTCGTTTGGGGCTGGCGTCGGGGCCACCCGATGGCTCAGCCCATCAGCCAGCAACCCGTCAATACCGACAAGGTGATGCTCAGCAAGAAGGCGCTGCTACAGGCTTGTGCCAACCACGACGCCAGCCAGGCGCTGAATCTGCTCCCGCGCTGGGCCAGTGAACATCTGGGCCACCCGGTCTCTTTGGCGCGGATCCCGCACCACCTGCCGACGTTGAGCGAGGCCATCGCGGCGCTGCAACACTGTCGATTCGGCGCCACCCCGGCCCCTTGGCAGGGCCAGGCGCTGGCCCAAGCGATCCAGGCGTTACCTGCGGTGGCGGTCGATGCTGGCAGATCCGACTTGCCGCCGCTGGATCCGACATCCAGAATGAGCGGATAGCCCCCACCAGCGCGCTCAAGGAGAGGCAGTAAAAAATGTTAGGTCGGTTTGGAAAGAAAAAAGCCGCATCATCGGTCAGTACTGACATGATAAGCAAACAACGACGCTATGAGTCGCTGGTGCGCGCCTTGCACGGTGATCTCTTCCGATACGCCTACTGGCTGTGCCACGATCGCTCTGTCGCAGACGATCTGGTGCAGGAGACCTTTTTACGCGCATGGAAATCGCTCGATTCGCTCAAGGATGAAAAAGCCGCCAAGGCGTGGCTTATCACCATCTTGCGGCGGGAGAATGCCCGCCGCTTCGAACGAAAACGGTTCGATCTGACCGACATCGACGACGTCCAAGTCGCCGACAGTACGTCCGCGTCACCAGAACAACAGGTGGAAGATCTGTGGCTGCGGCAAAAAATGGCCCAACTCGAGCCCGAGTATCGAGAGCCGTTATTGCTGCAGGTTCTGTATGGCTTCAGTGGTGATGAGATCGCCACCGTGCTGGAGCTCAATCGCAACACGGTAATGACCCGCTTGTTCCGGGCCAGAAACCAACTGCGAGACGCGTTAGAGATCGATCCCGCCGATAGGGGGCAACGCAATGGATGAACTCGAATTCCGCCGGCGCCTGTACGCCGAGCCCAACAGTCAAGATCCACAAGTTCAGGCGGCCGCCAAGGAGACCGCCGGCCGCGAAGCGTTTTGGCAGGAGCTCAAGGGGTTGGATCAGAAGATCCAGCAAGCCGCTCGGATCCCGGTGCCGGATGATCTGGCCGATCGCCTGTTGCTGCAACAGAACCTAACGGTGCATCAACAGCATAAACGCCGGCATCGCTGGCAGTTGGCTGCCGCGGCATCGGTCGCGTTCACCGTGGGGTTATCGTTCGCGATCTACAACACACCGCACGATGATCTGGGCCAACACGCCTTGGCCCACATGGTTCACGAGGAGGGCTTTGTCGCCACCATCGATGAACAGATAAGCCTGGCCAGCCTCAACACCAAGCTGGCCTCGATGGGCACGACGCTGCAACAGCTGCCCGGTGAGATCTTCTACGCCAATTACTGTGATTTCCGTGGGGTTCGCAGCCTGCACGTGGTGATGGGCTCGGCGCAAGGCCGCGTCACCCTGTTCCTGATCCCCAAACAAGGGGAGCTCACCCTGCCGGCGCAGTTTGCCAGTGAGCGCTACCAGGGCGTGGGTCAGGATCTGCCCGCGATGCACCTGGCGCTGGTTGGCACACCGGAGCAAGAGCTGCAGCCGGTGCTGGACGATCTCAGCAGCGGCTTCCAAAGCTTGTAGCGTGCATCGAACCGTCAACCCCAACACAAAAGCCGGAGCACAAGCTCCGGCTTCTTTGTTTCAGTGGAAAACTCATCGGCCCGATGAGACACAACGCCGAGCCCTAAGCACTTATACCAATCGCACTAAGTATTTGCCCAATTCAGAAGCACTCAGCGGTTCAGGGGCGCGGCGTGATTGTGCAGGAATGGTGGGCCCTTTTAAACAATCACAACAACGAGCCTGTGCCGCTGAGTGCTTCCCAAAGGGCTGATGAAAAAGGGCTTTATTCTGCGTTAGTCCATCTCGCATTAGAGCCACTAGAGCTTCGCTGAACTGCCTTGCCTAAAGTCCTTTTTCAATCAGCTGAATGGATAAATACTTAGCGTGATTGGTATTAACTGTCTGCGGCCAACATCATATCCAGATGCATCACGCCACCGTCATCATACGGCTCAGAGCTCACCACAAAGCCAAACCCTTGGTAATACTGGGTCAACGCCTGCTGAGCGGAGATCTTAACCGCCTTATCCGGTGCCAGCTCACGGGCTTTATCCAATCCCGCTTGGATCAATCGGGCCCCGAGGCCACGGCCGCGCACGCCCGCCGCCAAGACGATCCGACCCAGCTTCCACACCGTGCCCGCGTCGATCAGGCGCAGATAGCCATCCAACTCACCCTCTTCACCGCAAACCAACAGATGCAGCGCAGACTCGTCCAGGCCATCAATGTCCTCATATAAGCTGTCTTGCTCAATTTGAAACACCCGCTCTCGCAGTTGCAATATCGCATAGAGGTTACTGACCCCCAGTTGCTCAAAGCCGTACCACTGAAAATGGGGTTCCAAAACGGTATTACTGGTCACTTTTGCCTACCTTTGCTAGCATTTCGCGCGTCTCAAAAGCACATAAGAATATTAAGCATGATATCGACGGCGACAACCATTACTTTTTTTGCGTATCTGATCTTCTTGTTGGTGATCGGCACCTTGGCCTACAAGAACACCAATACGTCTTCGGATTACATCCTTGGGGGCCGTAAAATGGGCCCTGCCGTGACCGCACTCAGCGTCGGTGCCTCCGACATGTCTGGCTGGCTGCTGCTTGGCCTGCCCGGGGCGGTTTACCTATCCGGCTTAAGCGAAGCCTGGATCGGGATCGGCCTGGTATTGGGGGCTTGGGTAAACTGGCACCTGGTCGCCAAGCGCCTGCGGATCTACACCGAGTTCACTCGCGACTCGCTGACCCTACCGGATTTCCTTGAGCGCCGTTTCGCCGATAATGGGGTCTTACGCCTAGTCGCCGCCAGCACCACCTTACTGTTTTTCACCTTCTATACCTCCTCCGGTATGGTTGGCGGCGCCATTCTGTTTGAACAAGTGTTTGGCCTGGATTACACCGCTGCCCTGCTGGTGGGCTCCGCCATTATTGTCTCCTACACCTTCGTCGGCGGCTTCTTCGCTGTCAGCTGGACCGACTTTTTCCAGGGGATCTTGATGTTGTTGGCGTTGATCTTAGTGCCAGCAGTGGTGTTCTTCAGCGACAACCACGATGTTGCCATGCTAGAGCCGGGCATGCTGGAGATCTTGCCGGAAAGCCTGTCACTGCTCGCCATCATCTCCTTGATGGCCTGGGGCCTGGGTTACTTTGGTCAACCCCACATCCTGTCGCGCTTTATGGCCATCGGCGATGTCAAAGACTTGCCGGTATCACGCCGCATCGCCATGAGCTGGATGCTGATCTCCCTGTTCGGCGCCCTAGCAACCGGTCTGGCCGGCGCGCTCTACTTTGCTGGCAGTCCGCTCCCCAATGCCGAGACCGTGTTTATCGAGCTGTCCAAGGTGCTGTTTAACCCATGGATCGCCGGTTTCCTCATTGCCGCTATCCTGTCGGCCATCATGAGTACCATCGACTCGCAACTGCTGGTCTGCTCCTCTGTGGTGACCGAAGACTTCTACAAGAAGTGGTTGCGTCCAGACGCGTCTGAGCGCGAAAAGGTGATGGTGGGTCGTTTGACCGTATTGGCGGTTGCCGTATTGGCCACCATGATCGCCCTCAACCCACAGTCCAGCGTGCTCTCCCTGGTGTCCTACGCCTGGGCGGGCTTTGGTGCCGCCTTCGGGCCGGTGATCCTGCTGTCCCTGTACTGGCGTGACTACAGCCGATACGGCGCCATCGCCACCATCATCGTCGGCGCCGCCACCGTGGTGCTGTGGAAACCGCTTGAAGGCGGCCTATTCGATCTGTACGAGATCCTGCCCGGCTTCCTGTTTGCGACCATCGCCGGTGTGATCGTCAGTAAATGGAAGCCCACCACCGAACCTGTGCGCGAGCAGCACGCCAAGTTTGAGCAGCTACTCTAAACCTGCAAGACATAAAGGGCGCCTCTGGCGCCCTTTTTTTTTACATCAATCCCACCACAAAATCACATTCGCCGACAAAAGGATCGAGTTGCCTGCAAAGTCGACGAACTTAGCCCCAAGACCCCCTCTGGTCGGATATGTACGCCTCTGTTCGCTCACTAGAATGCGCAGCAATTATTAAAACGATCCACTGCCGTATAGTGAGAGCGCAAATGAAAACGATGAACAAGACCCTGATCGCCGCAGCAATGACTTCGACGTTCACCCTGGTTGCCGCCCCAAGTTACGCCGCCGGTTTCCAGCTGAACTCCCAATCGGCCACCGGTATCGGTCGTGCCTTCGCTGGTGACGCCATCATTGCCGATAACGCCTCGGTACTGTCCCGTAACCCGGCCGCCATGGCACTGTTCGATCAGAAAGCCGTTTCGGTTGGCGCCTCCTATGTGGATCTGGATGTACAGATCAACAACGTCGAGTACGCCGGTGGCAATCTGGGCAGCATCGACGATGCGGCGTCCAACACCGTCATTCCCAACTTCTACTACATCCAGCCGCTGAGCGACAAGTGGGCGTTCGGGATCGCCGCCTTTACCAACTTTGGGACCGGCACCGACTCCTCGTCCCTGCTGAGCACGCAGGCACCGGTAAACCCGATCCCTGGCGGCGCTATGCCACTGGATCTGATCGGTGAGACCGAAGTGATCACCATGAACCTGAACGCCAGTGTGTCTTACCGCATCAACGATCAGTTCGCCATCGGTGCTGGCCTGGACATCGTTCACGGCTCCGGCAAGCTGACCCGTGCCCAAAACGCCATCAGTGCCGACGCCGATGGCATCGGTTTCGGCGGGATCCTGGGGGCCACCTATGAGGTGAACGACAACCACCGTTTCGGCATGAGCTATCGCTTTAGCCCGAACGTCACCGCCACCGGTGATATCGGTGCCAACCTGGGGATCAACGGCGAACTCAGCTACAGCCACAGTGTGGTTGGCAGCGGCTGGGTACCAAACAGCTACACCGTAAACCTCAACGCCACCGATCTGGCCCTAGGCATTGCCGCTGACTTCGAAGAGTTGGAAGTGCCGCTGCCGGACGTGTTCCAGTTTGCTGGCTTCCATCAGTTGACCGACCGCTTTGCGCTGCACTACACCGCCCAGTGGACCCAATGGAGCGTGTTTGACCAAGTCACCGCCCGCAACGGTAAGATCAGCGGCGATTTCGCCGGCACCCTCAACGCCAACTGTCAGGGCGACAGCGCCGCTGGCGAAGCGACGTGTCTGGGCATAAATGCCATCTTTGATCAGATCCTACCCATTTCCGGCGAGAGACAGTTGTTTAGCGCAGATCTGGCCGAAGTGGCCTTGAAAGAGTACAACTGGAAAGACTCTTGGATGCTGAGCATCGGTGGCACCTATGACGTCACCGACAAGCTGGCCCTGCGCGCCGGTTACATGTACGACCAAGGCGTGGTTGGCGAAATCGCTTCCCTGTCCATCCCGGATTCCGACCGTAACTGGTACACCGCCGGTATGGGCTACAAGCTCTCTCGCAATGCCAGCGTCGATCTGGGCATCGCCTTCGTTCGTGGTAAAGAGGTTCAGTTGGAAGAAGACTCCCTCTTCGCCGGCACCGTCTCTGCCACCACCAACTCCAACGCCGTGTACTACTCCATGCAGTACAACCATCGCTTCTAAGCGATCCGCGTGAACAGCAATACCAACGGGGTGCCTCTGGCACCCCGTTTTGCTATAAAAACGCCAACAAACAGGAGTAATTACTCTAATCCCGGCAATTTTTAATGGACTGCTCTGTGGTGGGCAGTTTTTGTGCACGTCTATGGACGCCAGAAGCGAGATCTTGATCGCAGTTTTGTGTATTATGTCGACGCGTTTGATACAGGTCAGACCACGAAAGCAACGCCCATCCATACAATGGGTTACGTGTTTCGCACAATTACAACAACAAGGAAAAGTTGATGAAAGCTGTTAACAAGACGCTCATCGCCTTGGCGGTCGCCGCCATCAGTTCCCCCTCCTTCGCCGCAGGCTTCGGCCTCAATGCCCAATCCGCCACCGGCGTCGGTCGTGCTATCTCCGGTGACGCCGCCATCGGCGACAATGCCGCTATCCTAGCCCGCAACCCCGCCGGTATGGCGCTGTTTGACAGTAAAGCCCTCTCGGTTGGCATGAGCTATCTGGATGTCGACGTCAACATCAAAGACGTTTCAGTCACGCTGCCAGGGGCGATTGTGGGCTCGCCTTCCGATGTTGCGGTGCCTATCGGCAGTGAACACAGCGCCGCCGACAACAAGTTTGTCCCCAGCATCTACTACATCCAGCCGATCAACGATCAATTTGCCTTTGGTCTGGCCGCCTTTACTAACTTCGGCACCGGCACCGACACCAGCGCCCTGCAGGGTGGCGAGTTGATCCCGGGCAGCGAACTGCCTAAACCGGAAGACCTGCTGGGCAACACCCAGTTGACCACCGTCAACTTCAATGCCAGCTTGTCCTACCGCATCAATGAGATGTTCAGCGTCGGCGCCGGTTTGGACGTGATCTACGGCTCTGGTGAAGTCAGCCGTGGTTCCATCCCAGACGGCGCCGGCGGTGCCATTCAACTGGTGGACGTCGATGCCGATGGCATCGGCTTCGGCGGGATCGTCGGCGGCCTGATCGAGTTTAATCAAGATCACCGCATCGGCTTCAGCTACCGCTTCAGCCCGGAAGTGACCGCCGACGGCACCACCGACAAACTCAGCAGCGAAGAGGGCGTCCCGGCCCGCTATCAAGAGATGACCGTGCCCCTGCCGGACATCTTCCAGATCGCCGGTTTCCACCAGGTATTGCCCCAACTGGCACTACATTACACAGTGCAGTTCACCCAGTGGAGCACCTTTGATGAGATCACCATGAAAGACGGTGTGATCGCCATGGGTCACCCTCTGCTTGATGGCAGCGCCGTACCCAACGAGCCGCTGAAGGAGTACCAATGGGAAGACTCCTGGCTGTACAGTGTCGGTGCCACCTACTCCGTCACCGACCAATTGGATCTGCGCGCCGGCTACATGTTTGATAATGGCGTGATCGGCGAGCTCGAGTCCATCTCCATCCCGGATTCTGACCGCAACTGGTACACCTTTGGCGCAACGTACCGCCTCGACAAGCACCACAGCTTCGACTTTGGTTACGCCTATGTTCAGGGCCAGGACGTGGAAGTGACGGAGCTCAGTGCCATCCTAACGGCAGGGATCAGCGAGCAAGTTGGTGCGCTGACTCCGATCTACACCACAGCGACCACCCGCTCCAACGCGCAGTACTTCTCACTGCAGTACAACTACAGCTTCTGATCGCGCCGATCTGAGCTGAAACAAGGAGGCCAACCGGCCTCCTTTTTGATCATGGCTCAACTGCTGATGTGGGTTTGGCTATCACTTCATTCCGTCTGTCCCCCTTCGCAACTCTTCCTCTACCCGTTATTCTGAAGCCCTTAACGTGTTGGGAATGCTAAAAGATGTGGATCGGCTTTACCCTGCTCGCGGCGTTTATGCAGGCCTGGCGCAATGCCTTTCAAAGCCGACTCAGTGGCGAAGTCAACGTTGCCGGGGTCACGCTGGCGCGCTTCCTTTGGGCCAGTCCCATCGCCGCTGCCTACCTGACCGCTTTGTATCTGTGGAGTGATCCCGGCCTGCCGGCGATCACTCCACCTTTTATCGGCTTTGTCGTCGGTGCCGCGCTGATGCAGATCCTCGCCACCGGCCTGATGGTGCGCCTGTTTCAGATGAAGAACTTCGCCGTCGGGGCCGGTCTGGCCAAAAGCGAAGCCCTGCTGGCCGCCATTCTCGGCCTGCTGTTCTTTGGCACAACGCTGTCACCTCTGGGTTGGCTCGGGATCGGGATCGGTGCCATCGCCGTGTTTCTGCTCTCCAGCAAGGGCGGTCTGCGCCAGCTGTCCCTGCCAACGGTAGCGCTCGGGCTGTGCTGCGGCGGAGCCTTTGCGTTAACGTCTCTGTGGATCCGCGAAGCCAGCCTCAGCCTCACCCTGCCGTTTCCTCACCGTGCCGCCTGGGTCTTGCTGCTGGTGATCAGCC
Source organism: Ferrimonas pelagia (assembly GCF_039543565.1). NCBI lineage: Bacteria > Pseudomonadati > Pseudomonadota > Gammaproteobacteria > Alteromonadales > Ferrimonadaceae > Ferrimonas > Ferrimonas pelagia. The sequence continues at coordinate 94,010 of NZ_BAABJZ010000003.1, forward strand.
TGCAAACCCTGCTCCTACTGCTCTATCTGTGCTGGCGTGATCGCCCGACCCTGCACGCACTCTGGCAACGCCCCAAGCTAACAGGCCTGATCAGCCTCAGTAGCTGTCTGGGCTCTATCGGCTGGTTCAGTGCCATGTCGCTGCAAAACGTGCCGATGGTGAAAACCTTGGGTCAGGTGGAAGTGTTTTTCACCCTGCTCATCGCCGCCTACTGGCTCAGGCAGAAGGTAAAGCTGCAGGATGTACTTGGCCTGATCTTGATTGCCATCGCCGCCATCATTGTCATGTGGTCCTGACTCGGCGCAGCCGTGCATCGAGTTTTTCGAATGCCCCAACCACATTTCGACTATTCCAGAAATTTGACATCATCCCGTAGCGGCGTTAAAGTTTGGCCAACTTGAGAGGGAGGGAAGGCAGCCGCTGCTGTATTGTCTCCTGAATAATCATTTCGAATCTTCTGGAAACATCGTCATGAGTACCTTAACGATCGAACGCCTGCTCGACACACTTCAATTCTTCGCCTTTCTCGCCTTCGAGCTGACCGCCCTGTTTTTGCTGATCAGCTTTTTGATCGGCGTGATCATGGACGTGATGCCCGCCAAGCGGATCCAAACCATCTTGGGATCTCAAGGTGGCCGAGGCTACTTGTCCGCCGGTTTGCTGGGGGCGCTGACGCCGTTTTGCAGTTGCTCAACCATTCCTATGCTGAGCGGACTGCTCAAAGCCCGCGCCGGCTTTGGCCCGACCATCACCTTCCTGTTCACCAGCCCCTTGTTGAATCCCATCATCATCGGTCTGTTCTGGGTCACGTTCGGGCTTAAGGTGACCGCCATCTACTTTGCTATCGCGCTGGTAACCTCAGTCATCGCCGGCTTTGTGCTGGAGAAGATGGGCTTTGAGCGCCATGTCCGCCGTGAAGTGGTGGAAGGCGGTGCCGCCAGCGGTTGCGGCAGCACAACGTCCAGCTGCGGTACACAAACATCGTCCGCAGCACCCGCCAGCTGTGGCACCAGCACCGAGTCCAGCTGTGGCACTGGCACACCATCGTCTGCCAGCAGCTGTGGCACCGATACCGGCTCAAGCTGTGGTGGCAGCAAACCCGCGGGCCGTTGGGCCAAGATCTGGGCCGAGACCTGGAAGCAGTTTCGCAAGATCTTCCCCCTGCTGATGCTGGGTGTGGCGATCGGCTCATTGACCTACGGCTTTGTCCCGGAAGATCTGATCGTCCAGTACGCTGGCGACGATAACCCACTGGCCATCGCCATTGCCGCCGTGATCGGCGTACCTTTGTATATCCGCGCCGAGGCAATGATCCCGCTGGCGGCCGCACTGGAGCTCAAGGGCATGGGCATGGGCGCCTTGATGGCTTTGATCATCGGCAGTGCCGGTGCCAGCATCACCGAGGTGATCTTGCTCAAAACCCTGTTCCGCCGCCCGATGATCATCGCGTTTCTGACCGTGATCTTCACCATGGCCTTCAGCGCCGGCATGCTGTTCAGCGTGCTCTAATCCACCTCCGGTCCAATGCTCAGCGGCATTGGGCCGGTTTTCATTTCGATAATTAACTAACTGTGGAAAAATAAACACCATTCCTTGTCAGCCGGAGTCCATCCGTGAGCGAACTCGAACTGCACGCCAAAGCCTTAAAAGAGTTGGGTCATCCTGCCCGCTTGGCCGTTTATAAACGCCTGTCCAAGGCCGGTCATGCCGGCCTACCCGTCGGCACCCTACAAAAAGAGCTGGCCATTCCCGGCTCCACCCTGTCTCATCACATCTCCGCCTTGGTCTCCGCCGGCTTAGTGAAACAACACCGGGAGGGCCGCATTCTGCACTGCGTTGCCCAATACGACCAGTTCGATCGCCTACTGGCGTTTCTGTGTGACGAGTGCTGCAAGGATGAGCAGGGTTAAAGGACGCATTTTACCCGGGCAAAACTTGCCCAGCGGATAGTGACCCGCTACCATTCGGCTCCATTTTCATTCCGGCCGTTGGCCCAGCCGCCAGCCGCCCGTAAACGCAAGGCACCCGCATGTCCAAATTTTTCTATAAAGGCAAAATTGAGAAGAAGCCTAAGCACGAAAGCTACGGCTACAACACCAAGCGGGCCGCGAAGCTAGGCACCGCCGAAAACCCACTCAATCTGATCGTCAATTCCACCGAGCGTCAGGCTGAAATTGAAGCCCTGCTGGCCGAGCACCAACTCATGGCCAATATCGAACTCAATGCGGACGCGCAAGAAGAGATCACACAGCTGGATACGCTGCTGAATAAACCGCAGACCACCACCTTCGATAAAACCCCGAGCCGCAACGATCCCTGCTCTTGCGGTAGTGGTAAGAAATACAAAAAGTGCTGCGGCTGATCGCCCTCATCGCTAAACAACAGCCAGTGCCACGCACTGGCTGTTTGCTTTCGGTCCCGCTAAGCCCGTCCTTGTCGCTGCCACAAATGAAACATTGCCGTTAGAAACATTGCGTCACGTCACAATAACGACACTTACTCAATCACGCCAGTGTCGTTAACAAACAGAGCGTTGTACCGGAATACATCAAACCGAGCATCGAATACATCGAGGCTTCATACCGTTCCGGCTAAAGCATCCTTATTTAAACCCTGTCGCACCACGTAACACTACAGAACAATCTGAACTCAGCCGTTGTAATGGGAATAATTCTCACTTAAAGTTCGGCGCAATTGATTTGGTTAATCATTCTCATTAAGAGTTGTACTGGGAGTTAGGAATGTTTTCGAGCAAAAGTCCAATCGCGCTGGCGGTAACAGCCATACTGCTAAGTCATCCTCTGATCGCTGCAGAGCAGGAAGCTTCAATGGTGGATGCGTCGGTGGAAACCATCACGGTCCGAGGAAACTCATTCGGCGATTATAAAAACGACCACGCTCGCGGTGCCATGCGCGCTGACATCCCTCTACTCAATACGCCTCAGTCGGTGACCGTTATCCCGGAAATCATCATTGATGAGCAGCTGGCAACCACATTGCGTGAAGTACTGACCAACGACGCCAGTGTTACCGGTGGTACCACCTTCTGGAACCGTGAAACCTTCAATGCCCGCGGCTTTACCATCAGCAACGATGGCTATATGCGTGATGGTCACCAGTTCTGGGCTTACTACGTTCCGCCTATAGAGACGGCTGAAAGCATTGAAGTCATTAAAGGGACTTCTTCCCTTCTTTACGGTAAGACCAGCCCTGCAGGCCTGATCAATATGGTCAGCAAGAAACCAACTCATGAGCGTTTTGTTGAGCTCGGTTTCGACTTCGACAGCAATGGCAGCACCCGCTACCAGGTCGATACCGGTGGCCGTATCGATGAGGAAGGCAACTTCCGCTACCGCGCTGTGGGCGTTAAGCAAGACAAAGAGTTCTGGCGTGAATATGCCAACGGCGAAAACGTTGAGCGCGATCGCTGGCTGGGTTATCTAAACCTGGAAGCCGACATCGGCGAGTGGGGTATGTTCTCTGTGTACTACGATCGCACCGATGACAAAGCTGGCAACGACTCTGGGGTTTGGTTGGACGCTGACGGTAATGTCGTCGGTGATCGCCGCACCGCTTGGGATATGCCATGGGCGGTGTTCGAAAATGTCGTCGATAACTACGGTGCCGATCTGACGGTTTATCTGGGCGCTGATTGGCAAATGAAAGTCGGTTATAACCACAATGAGTTTAACCGCCATCGTTTCGACTCAAGCCCGAGCGTTGGCAGTTACAATTCCACTAGTGGCACCTACTCCATCAGCCCGTTTTCACGTTTCGATGATTGGCAATACACCAGCCAATATGTCGACTTTACCGGCGAATTCAGCACCGGCAGTATCGAGCACAACATGCTGATTGGTGCCAACCGTTTGGAATACTTCTACCAGCAGTCCCGCGACAACAATCTGCCGGAAGACTTCAATACCACCATCACCATTGGCCAGCCTTTACCGGCACGTCCGGATCTGGACTACCGTCGAGTCGAGCCTGGCACCCCGAGTGAATGGGAATACTACGGCATCTACATTCAGGATTTGATCACCCTGAACGAGCAATGGCAGCTGTTGGTTGGTGGCCGTTTCGATAAACAAAAGAAGGTCGAAAATGTTAATCAGGACGCTTTCCTGCCTCGTGGTGCGGTGATCTTCCATCCCAATTCGGATGCCAGTATCTACCTGAGCTACTCAGAAGCCTTTACCCCGAAGGGAGCCATTGATAACGAGTACGACGTCAATGACGGCCATGAGCTGGACCCTGAATTGGCACAAAGCTGGGAGCTGGGCGCAAAATGGGAGTTGAATGAAGGCCGACTGCTGCTGTCTGGCGCGCTGTTTAACACGGAAGTGACCAACTTCAGTTATAGCGAAGAGACAGGCAACATCATCGATGGTGAGACTGAGACCATCACCACACAAGGTGGCAAACAACGTCATCGAGGCATTGAGTTATCCGCACAAGGTCAAGTCAGCCAGAATTTCTTCCTGATGGGTTCAATGATGTATCTGGATGCAGAGTATATCGATCACCCTAATGGGGAGCTGATGGGTTTTACCCCTGTCGATGCGCCAGAGTGGAGCGCGGCGATATGGTCCCGCTATCAAGTGAATGATCAGTTGGCTTTAAATCTGGGCGCGACCTACGAAGGTGACCGCTTTGCCAATGACAGCAACTACACCTTTGATGACGTTGATATCTTCTCTAATGACATTGTCAAAGATGCCTACGTTCGAGTGGATGCCGGTGCCTCATATCGCCTGAAGTTGGCGAGATCTGAAGTTAACCTTCGTGCCAACGTGCAAAACCTGTTCGATACCGAATATTTAGGTGGTGGTGCTATGGGAAGTCGCGGTGCTGTAAGCGTTTCCGAAGGCCGTACTTTTGCGATGTCCGCGAGCGTCGCTTTCTAAACCGATTTCATCATCCCAAAGCAAAGGCGCTTGATGCAGGCATCAAGCGCCTTTGCTATTAGTAAGAACTAAGACTCAGTCAATCAACGCTGGTAGCTCCGCCAGGATAGGACCAGCATTGGCCGGATATAGCAGATATTCACCGTGATACTTCACCAGCGACTTGTAATCCGTCACCTTATGCAGCAGCAAGCCGTGACGATACGCCATGGCGATAAAGGCTGACATGTCACCCCGCAGGTACAACGAGATCGGTTTGATCAACTCATCGTCGTTGAGGAAATGGGTTTGTTGCTGTTTTGCGCACAGGACCAACGAACCTTGGCCATCTGTATGGTGGATGAACGGCCCATCGATCACCTCCTCCGGCTCAACCACCCAGCCTGCCGCATCGGCCTCCTCGGCTAAAGCTTCAAGCTGGCGCATCGTCACCATGGCCATCTCTTCCGTGCCGTGAAGCAATGGACCATAGATCGCCGCGATCCGTTCGAACAGATCCTTCAGAGCGGCCCCTTTGCCCTGGGTGCGCGCCTGCTTTTGCCAAGCCTTAAGTTGCTTGGCAGTCGAGTGGGCAAAACGCTGCTGCTTGATCGCGCGGGTCACCCAAGCACTGAAATAGTGCGCTTCGCTGATCGGCGCACGCGGAACGCGGCCGCTCTCTTGTGCTTGGGCCAACTCCGTCAAACCGGTCGTGGCCAAGGTATAGATCTCAAAATTAAAACGACTGCTCATGGGCTCTGACACATTGGAAGAAAATGATCTTTAGGATCGCACAAGCTGAGGGCTGCAACCAGTGACGCCGCTTCATCCGAGCAAATTATCCGCGACATTCGCCCCGTTCGGCTGCAGCTGCGCAGTGCTCGGATCAAAAAGCCCTGCACAGTGGCAGGGCAAGTTCAGGCCATGATAAAGCCTTTAAGCACTGTTGGCCTTACGTCCAAAGGCCCTACGCAACTCCATTCGCGAGCGCTCCAGCTGCTGCAACAAATGCTCGCGCTGTGCGGCCACCGTGTCGGGCTCATCATCACGACTGCTTTGCTGCACCTCAGCCGTTGGCTGCTGCTGTTGCAGCTGCGCCAGGCTGTGACGTAATTGTCCTATCTCTTCGGCCAACTCGGTTAACCGCTGCTGATGGCGCTCGTCGGCTTGCAGTAGGGTAACCGCATGGATCAGTGCCGCCTTAGGCTGGCGAAAGGTCACCTCAAGATCCAACTGAGCACGACCGTCCATCGCAACACCCGGCGTGTCCCGGCTTTCCAATACCTGAAGATAGGCCCAATTGAGCAGCTGCCACTGCCCCTCCTCAAGCGGCAACTCCTGTTGCAAGGCCCTTAGCATACGACTACTGAATTGGGCGCCTTGTTGTTTGGCACGATCCAGTGCCACTGCCCGCGCGTCACCGGGCTTATCGCCCTCCTGCAGCACCACCTGATCCGCCACACGCAGGATCAACGTCTGCTCATCATCGGACAGCGGTGTTACCTGCTGCGCCTGTACCACCGCGCTCAGCAGTAAGCACGCGCACACCCCCAGCCATTTATTCATGCCTTTCTCTTCTTGTTATGGTTTCCCACCGGCATGCTACCGTGCCCCAACCATTTTTCAAGCCGCTCGCACCGACATTGCGAGCTGGGATCTTACTGCAGCACGCCGCGCCGTCGCATCCAGCGAGCATAGCCGTACAAAACAAACGCGATGACGAAGATCACAGCGGTGAACAGCAAAGAAACTGGGTCACCGACAACCTCTAAGCCATTGGCGAACACATAATTTCTTAGCGTTACCAGCACCATCATCACCCAAGAGGTCAACAACACCGGCGCCGCCAGACCACGTCGCAACAGCAACAACACAGCACCGAGCACGCCACCCCACACCGCAATGGCCCAGCACGCATCGACCCAGGCCGGAAAACCATAGAAGAACGCCAACTGCTCTGGGGTAAACGCCGCCATATAATCGGCATTGCGAGTCTGGGTCATAACATAATCCATTGCCCCCATCGCGTTCCACAACAGGGCAAGTATGCCCACCAGCCAAAGGTGTTTTGGCGTGCCGGATGTTTGCGTTGCATTCTCCATCATCGACTCCGTTATCTATCATAAAGACCAACTCAAACTCTAGCGCAAACGCTTAGAGCCGCTTTGACATCAAAATGTCTCTGTCGTCACCAAATGCTGAAATGGCCCTTATACCGTTGTAGTCGTAAGGCAAATTAAAGTAGGAATAGCACCATTCGGCGCATACCAGAGCCATGATCAACGGCAAAAACCCTTCCCTCATCGAAGCATTACACCCACGAACTTCGTAGTAGGTCGTCCGGCACTCAACCTGGTACTCGATAATGTGGCTAGAACTGGTGTGCGCCGCGATGTAATCACTCAGTTTCATTGCCATCGCATAGGCTCATTTGGGTTCCACTGTCTCCTCGTGAGACATCTGATAACGGTTCATTAAGCCCACACTGGACTGCTTCACCAGAAGCATCACAAAGGGCTCAGGTAATCGCCGAACAATCATCTCTCGGGATAGCCCGTCAGGCGCGTCAGTCTCCGACGCTGAGCTCAGGACATCGAGGAGCGCCGCTTAGAACAGACGTAAAAAAGCCCGGCAAAAGCCGGGCTTGAACGTCGTGTGCAGAGAGATGAGATGACTGTTTGGGCTTAGGCCGCGGCAGAGTCTTTTTTGCCCTTAACCGCTTTGACCTTTACCACGTCACCCGCAGAAAAGTCCTGACCGTCGACGTAGGCCTTGCCGTAGAAGGACGCCAGCAGCACTTGCTTGAGCTCAGCGATCAGCGGGTAGCGTGGGTTCGCACCGGTACACTGATCATCAAAGGCATCCACCGCCAGCTCGTCCAGCTTAGCCAAGAAGTCCGCCTCATTGACGCCCGCGTCCTTGATGGACTTAGGAATATCCAAGTCGCCCTTCAGCGCTTCCAGCCAGCCGATCAAGGCTTCAACCTTCGCATTGGTGTCGTCACCGGCCTTGGTCAGGCCCAGGTGATCCGCCACTTCGGCGTAACGACAACCCGCTTGTGGACGGTCGTACTGAGAGAAAGCGGTCTGCTTGGTCGGCTTGTCCGTGGCGTTAAAGCGAACCACGTTGCTGATCATCAGAGCGTTGGCCAAACCGTGTGGCAGGTGGAACTCGGCACCCAGTTTGTGGGCAATGGAGTGACACACACCCAGGAAGGAGTTCGCAAACGCCATACCAGCGATGGTCGCAGCATTGTGTACCTTCTCGCGGGCGATAGGATCCGCTGCCAGGTGCTCGTAGCTGCTTGGCAGGTAGTTCTTCAACATCTTCAGCGACATCAGTGCGTGACCGTCGGAGTACTCATTGGCCAGCACAGATACATAAGCTTCCAGGGCGTGAGTCACCGCATCGTAACCACCAAAAGCGGTCAGCGATTTTGGCATATCCATCACCAGATCAGCATCGACGATCGCCATGTGTGGGGTCAACTCGTAATCCGCCAGTGGGTACTTAGCGCCGGTCTTGTCGTCGGTCACAACGGCAAACGGGGTGACTTCGGAGCCGGTGCCTGAGGTGGTGGTAATACACACCAGCTCGGCTTTCTTACCCATTTTAGGGAACTTGTAGATCCGCTTACGGATATCCATAAAGCGCATCGCCAAGTCCGCGAAGTCGGTCTCTGGGTGCTCGTACATTACCCACATGATCTTGGCTGCATCCATCGGCGAGCCGCCGCCCAGGGCAATGATGGTATCTGGCTGGAAGCTCTTCATCGCTTCAGCGCCTTTCTCAACCACGGACAGGGTTGGATCCGCTTCCACATCGTAGAAGGTGACCACTTCCATGCCTTGAGATTTCAGGATGGCGATCAGGTTGTCAACGTAGCCGTTGTTGAATAGGAAACGGTCGGTCACGATGAAGGCGCGTTTCTTACCTTCCAGATCACCCAGCGCGATTGGCAGGGAGCCACGACGGAAGTAGATGGACTTCGGCAGTTTGTGCCACAGCATGTTTTCAGCTCGCTTCGCTACAGTCTTCTTGTTGATCAGGTGCTTAGGACCTACGTTTTCGGAGATGGAGTTACCACCCCAGCTGCCACAACCCAGGGTCAGCGATGGCGCAACGTTGAAGTTGTACAAGTCACCAATGCCACCGTGAGTGGTCGGGATGTTCACCAAAATACGCGCGGTTTTCAGCTTGTCGCCGAAGTACTTGATACGCTCGGATTGGGTGTCTTGGTTGGTGTACAGGCCGGAGGTGTGGCCGATACCGCCCATTTCTACCATCTTAACCGCCATGTCTACGGCGTTTTCGAAGCTAGAAGCACGGAACATACCCAGGGTTGGGGACAGTTTCTCGTGAGCAAACTCTTCCTCGATCTTGATCTCCACCCCTTCACCGATCAGCACCTTGGTGTCGGCGGCCACTTTTACACCGGCCATGTCGGCAATGACGGTCGCAGGCTGACCCACGATCTTGGCGTTCAGGTTGCCGTCGATCAGGATAACCTTGCGCACTTTATCGGCTTCAGCTTTGGTCAGGATATGACAGCCGGACTGGGCGAAACGCGCTTTCACGGCGTCGTACACTTCGTCCATCACGATCACGGCCTGCTCGGAAGCACACACCACACCGTTATCAAAGGTCTTGGACATCAGCACGGAAGCCACCGCACGTTTAATGTCCGCAGTCTCATCGATCACAACAGGAACGTTACCGGCGCCTACACCAATGGCTGGCTTACCGGATGAGTATGCGGCCTTCACCATACCCGGGCCACCGGTGGCCAGGATCAGGTTGATATCGTCGTGCTTCATCAGTGCGTTGGACAGCTCAACCGAAGGCTGATCGATCCAACCGATGATGTCTTTCGGCGCACCCGCTTCGATAGCGGCGTCCAGCACCAGCTTGGCAGCATCATTGGTGGAGTTCTTGGCACGTGGGTGTGGCGAGAAGATGATGGCGTTACGGGTCTTCAGGGAGATCAAAGATTTGAAGATCGCAGTAGAAGTTGGGTTGGTGGTCGGTACGATACCGCAGATCAAACCCACCGGCTCAGCGATGGTCATGGTGCCCATGCAGTCATTCTCTTCCAGAATACCGCAGGTCTTTTCATCTTTGTATTTGTTGTAGATGAACTCGGATGCAAAGTGGTTTTTAATCACCTTGTCTTCAATGATCCCCATGCCAGATTCAGCAACGGCCTGTTGGGCCAGAGGAATACGGGCGTTGTTGGCGGCCAGTGAAGCGGCGCGGAAGATCTTGTCCACTTGCTCCTGAGAGAAGGTGGCAAATTCTGCCTGTGCCGCCTTAACGCGGGCAACCATAGCATTTAGCTCGGCGATATTAGTTACAGCCATAAGATAGCTCCTGAAATATTAAAAACTAAAAATTAAAAAACCTTTTAGTAAGTCCCCTAGGCCTTGCTCAATAAAGCGTAGATAAATCTGCTCGCTTTGTTGTGCCGCTTAGTCAACGCACTTAGTAAATGACTTTCGAAATTGATTATATGAAGTCAGTTTGAAGAAAGAAGTGATGGAGATCACCTGCTGCGACAAAGAGGTAATTTTGTGAAAAACGAGACAAAAGAACACAAAGAAACCACAGGGGGGTGCAGTTTCGTGACATGACGCTCTGAAAGGCCATTTTGTCCCACTCACACCGAGACAACTTGACCGCCTCACAATTGTAATTTATTTACATTAAGGTTGATTCCGCTCGGCCGAAAGCAATGCACACTCGGCGATAACCGCTGCCGATGGCTCGGCCACACAGCGCCTCTCAGATCCGCACCTTCCTAATGAAAATAATTCGCCCCCCATCCACGCCGGATCGCACCAACGTCCACATTAGCAACCGTATCTTCCTCACTAAGAGCGAACGGCATTTGCTGGGTGACTCAAAGAACTTGCCCGAATGGAGATCAGTTACGGCGTAGGGCAAACCAAGCCAAGATGTAATAAAAATTCCCCTCCAAGTGCTCGCATCAATATCTGACAAATGCCTCTCTTGTAGCTCGGCACAATACAAACGCCATGATAGAACGCGAGAAAGCACACAAAATTAAAAACACTTGCACCTTTACATACCCACTTCGACTCAGCCTCACTTGCCGCAAAGCAGCGTAACCACTGGCACCGGCGAACTTTGTGGCTCCGCACCTTTCCCGCTGACGGCCAACCACTCATTGACATTGTTAATGAAAAACGACTAAATCACCCAAAAAGCCGAGATTCCCATAATTTCTCGGTAAAAAACAACAAAATAAAATCAATGAGGTAGAGGTAGATGGCGCAATTTAAGTTCTCCGCGTTGGCCATAGCGCTGGCCATGGGTTTGGCTGGGTGTAACAGTGAGGTAGACAACAACGGTCACGATATCATTCTGCCGCCAAACCCAGGCACCCCGCCGATCACCCCGGAGCCACCACCAACATGCGATCCGGAAACAGACGACAACTGTAGCGATGGCGACGAAGACATCGACATCGATGTTCCAGAGTGTGAAGAGGATTGTGAAGACAAGACCGAACCGGGCGATCTATACCGGGTCGCGACACTGCCTGCGGGTGCCGAGGTGTCCGGCCTGACCGTCACAAAATCAGGCGAATTGCTGTTTAATGTCAAGTCCCCAGCCAACAGCTGGTCGCAGGGCGACGACGAGTTTAAGACTGGTGCAATCGGCATTGTAAAAGGCTTAAACGTCAATACCGACTTAACTCGCGAGCTGCTTGACGTATTGGACAAACCTGCGCTGCCAGAATTGGATGACGAAGACAAACCCATCTACTCCGAGCAGCATCTGACCGTTCGTTTGGTACAAGGTGACTACCAACCACTGGGGATCGCTGGTGAAGATGGACTGGGCGTGATCACCGGCAAGGGTGAGCAACCTGCGATCTTTGATCCCAGCGATCGCGTCGCCTTTAACATCTTTCTCGACAACGAAGATGGATCAGCAACCCTCTTTACCGGCTGGGATACCACTCCCGGTGGTCTGTCTAGAATGACCCTCAGCCAAAGCGAAGGTATTTGGACCGTCACCGACGTCGAAATGCTCGACTTCACGGGTATCAATGGCACCGCAGGCAACTATGCTGGCACGATGTCACCTTGGGGCACCATCCTCTTCACCGAAACCCATGCGGCTAACCCGGCAGGCGGAACCAGCACCACCAGCAAATTCTTTAACGTGCCCGAGGATAACTACAGCTACAAGCTGAAGAACGGCAACGAGAATACGGTTGATCGTCACGATTTTGCGCAGACCATGGAACAATACCTGGCTGGCGAATTCCCCAACGCCTACCGCTACGGTTTCGTCCATGAATTCAACCCAACAACCGGTGAAGTGCGTGCCCTGCCCATGCTCGGTCGAACTGAGCACAGCCAGTTAGCCATCATGCCGGACAACAAGACCGTTTACTTCGGCCACACCAGCGTCAGCGGCTCATTGATGAAGTTTGTTGCCGATACCGAAAAGGATCTGAGTGAAGGTACCCTGTACCTCTCACGCGTTGTTCAAGACACAGAGGAAGGAGCTGATCCCGCCGAGACCGGCTTTAACATCGAGTGGGTTCCACTGCTCACTGACAGTGTCTCTCTGCAAGACGTTGAAGCGTGGATCGCCGAGTGGGACGAGATCGGCACCGAAGCGTTTGCGGAAACCCACGCCAACAGCCAAAACGGCAGCGATGGCTTGGTGGATAACGATCTTGCCAGCAACTACCTCACCAACAACGACATGAATCAGTGGGCCGCCAGCTTGAGCGACTTCACTTGGTTTACCGCAGGCGGCAACAGCATCACCGGTGGCGATATCTATAAGAATGGGCGCTTCAAAGTCGACGAGCGTCCGGCTTTCTTGGAAACCAAGATGGCCAGCTTCCGTCGCCAGGCCAACACCAATAAGAGCTTCAATGAAGATCTGCGCGCGACCGCCGCTTGGCGCTACGTCAACGGCTTTGCTTTCAATGCCAACCGTGCCAAGAGTGACGACGATGCCTACATCTATTTCACTAACGGTGACTTCAACTACAACATGAGCAACACGGGCAATAACAGTGCGGCCATCGTGGTTTCTGATCGCGTTGGGGCCTGTGGTGGCCTGTATCGCATGCCGATTGAAGCCAACTACAGCATCAGCCGCATCGAGCCGGTTCTGATGGGTGGCGATGACCAAAACAATACCGATTTGGAAGAGTTTGATTACCGTTGCGATCCAAACCTACCCGCTCAAATCAACAGCATTACCGTGCTGGACGATGGTCGTCTGCTGTTGGGTGAAGGGGATGCCGGCTCTGCCGATAGCGCCGGTCAACTCAATAAATCTATCTGGCTGTATCACCCAGAATAATGACAGGCTCATTGGCTTAAAGCTAAAACGCCATTAGGACAAAACCTCGTTTAGCAATAAGCGGGGTTTTCTTTTATCTGGGTTTATTTCGAACGGGTACTGTTTCGAGACCGACACCGCTCCCACACGGGCTCCCGTACTTAACACCACCAGTGCCAGACAGTAAAAACGGAGCCATTTGGCTCCGTTTTTACTCAGCGATGCCGCGAAAAAATGATTACTTCTTCTTCGCGTCTCGCTGGGCGCGCCGCTCTTCCTGTTTCGCTTTGATCTTATCCAACTGCTCCTGAGGCATCAGACTGAACTTCTTCGGGTAGTCGGTTTTCATCATCGACAGGACTTTCTCCGGGTTGTCACGATGCGCCAGCATTGGCAGAACCGGATCCTTGTGCTCCACCATCCAGTCATTAAGCTTCTGGCGATACTCGGTGATCTTGGCTTGATACTCCGGGTTGTCCATCAGGTTATTCAGACTGCTCGGATCCAGGCTCAGATCGTAGAACTCCTCCATCTCACGCTCACGGAACATGCGCAGACGCTCCAGTTGCACCTCGTCACCGGAAGCCGCCCACTCCTCAGTGATCTTGCCTTCATTGGCATTGCGGTAGTTGGCGCCCTCTTCGCTCCACGGATTGAAGATATAAATAAACTCTTTGTCCTGAATGGCACGCATCGGCGTGGCCCCACCGCCGATCTTATAATCGATCTGGGTATAGACGTAGTCCCGTCCCTCCTGCTCCTCACCGCGCAGTAGCGGAATAAAGGATTGGCCATCAAACTCGGCGTCGATCTCAATGCCGGTGGCATCCAAAATGGACGGCATAATATCGACGAAGGAGATGAAGTTGTCTTCATCCACATAGTCGGTGTTGATGTCGCCATTGGGCCACTTGGCAAAGAACTTGGTGCGGCTGGAAAACATGTAGGTGTTGGCCTTGGCGAACGGGAACGCCGAGCCGTTATCGGACAGGAACATCACCAGGGTGTCATCCGCCACGCCCGCATCTTCAATCGCCTGGATGATCAGGCCAAAGCTGTCGTCCAATCGGCGCACCGAGTTGTAGTAATGGCTCAACTCCAAACGGGTCTGTGGCGTATCGGGCAGGTATTCAGGGACAACCACTTCATCAGCAGTAAACAGCTTTGAAGGCTGCGTCGCGTCTGCCCAGCGCGGATCTTCGGGATCATGGAAGGCGCGGTGCGGATCGTGCGAATTCACCATCAAGTAAAATGGCTGCCCCGCTTTTTTACTCTGCTCGATAAACTCCGCGGTGTACTTGGCGTAGAGCTTACCGTCGCGGCCTGATCCCAAGTCGCCATAATCCTGTACGTAGTTCCACTGATAGCCCAGATCTGGCGTTGAGTGTGACACCTTACCCAGCACGCCGGTTTGGTAACCGTGCTCGGTCAAGGTTCCCATCAGCGTCGGAATGCTGCTGTCCTTCAGATTCATAAAGCCCATCATGCCGGAGCTGACGCCATACAGGCCGGTGGCCATGATGGAGCGGCTGGGCATGCAGATGGAGGTGTTGGAGTGAGCGTGCATAAACTCCACCCCGCCTTTGACATAGGCATCCATGTTGGGCGTCAGGTCCGGCAGGCCATCGGTGAAGCGACTGAACACCTCGTAACCCAAATCATCCGCGGTGATCAGCACCACATTGGTGGGCGCCTGTTCGGCCCAAACTGGAGCCGCCACCCCTGCGGCCAAACAGGCCGTCACTATCAACTTTTGTCTCATGTTGTCCTCGGTGCTGATCACGGCAGTCGTGGTCATCGTCGTTATTAAAATTATTCACACTGAGTCAGATTACCCGCCTGCTCATACAAAGCTGAGAGAGGTGTCTGATAATGCGAGACCTTTACGTTTTCCCTGAACAAACTTTGCACTCATGGTGGGGCCGTATACGCGCCATCTATCGCAGAGCATTGATGTCTCATCATAGACTGACAGGGCCCGTTCTGCGGCTTTAAGCTGGCCAGCCCGAAAACAAAGCCTCATATAAACATAACCAGAAGCAGGCACGGGGTTCTGTGACCGCAGCGCTGCGAGTTTCTAAAGGGGGCAAGAAGCAGGCACTGAGTTCTAGGAACGCTGCGCTGCGAGTGCCTAGGAAGAGCAAGAGCAACTGCCCGGAAGGTGGCCAGCGACGGTCGTTTGCTGTCTAAGCGCACTTTCACCGGTGTTAATGCGACAATAAAGGTGCCTAAGGGCTCGATGACACCACTATTTGCGCATCCATATCAGTCACTTACGGAAAAGTATGTATATGAATCCAGTATGGACGGCCCATAGACAGGATCTTTAGCGCAGGCGTATGAAATAGATAGAAAAAAGGCTCTTGGTGTGATCTGATTAATTCGCCAAAACAAACCAAATAACAACCGAAGAGCCATGTCTATTCTCGCCACATCCAACACCCTAAAACAACTTTTTGATGAGACTTGGTTGAACCAAGTCTCGAGAAGCACAAAATTCGTACAACGAATGCGGGATATTCAGCCGTTGCAGTTGGTATCGAGCTTGGTTGCTGCACTTGGAGTGCGGCAAAGTCGACTCCATCGCTGAGCTTCATCGTAGCTTTAACGCAAGTCAGTACGACACTAATCGTGTGGCATACAAACCGTTTCACAACAAACTCCGCTAGGAAGGATTCGCCAGAATGATGCAAGCGCTCGCCGAACGCGCAATGCTGGTGTTCCAACAGCAGGTTGAGGGGCCGTTGCCAGATAGACTGACAAAATTTAGGCGTGTTTTATTGCAGGATGGCTCGTCGTTTGCTCTCCATGACGATTTAAAGTACAGCCTCCCAGGCCGCTTTAAAGCGTATTGTCCCGCAGCCGTTTAGTGCCACATGACGATGTCTCTATTGGATGATTTGCCGACCAAACTGTTGGTGACACCCGATACTGCGCCGGAACGCGAGCACCTACCAAAAGCTGAGACGTTGACCGGGTCACTTCTCATGGCGGATGCGGGATATATCGATCATAAGTACATGGGAAAGGTCGCGACGAACGGCGGTCACTACTTGATGCGAGCCACCAACTCAACTAACCCCGTCATCGTTGCTGCCCAGAATCGCCGAGAAAAAGCGGTTTCAAAATTGGTGGAGTGAAGCTCAAGGCGATGTCTCGAAGCCATAGCCAAGCAAAGATCTTGGATCTCGATGTACGTTGGCGCAACTTCTCCTGTCGTGCAGTTCGCTTCTGGCACGCAGAGGAACAGCGTTACCTGACCTGGCTAACAAACCTGCCGAGGGATCAGTATCCGGCAAGCGATGTCATGCAACTATATCGACTGCGATGGCAAATCGAATTGTTGTTTAAAGAGTGGAAAATTCACAATAATCTGCGCCGCTTCGCAACGCAGCAAAGGCACCTGGCTGAAGGGCTCATTTGGGCCAGTTTACTGAGCTTTATGGTGAAGCGAATTATCGGTCGAACCACACAGCGAGCAAAAAAGGTGTCGTTTTTATCGACTCTAAAGATAGCCAAAGTAGCCGGGATTGGCTCGTACGTTTGTTACGCTCTATAGCGGCGAAAAGCTTGCGCGATATCCAAGCAGATCTGGCTTGGGCGGTCGAGTTTATCGCAACAAACTGCCGAAGGGCCCCCCAAGCAAAGTCCAGACTCAGCGGGACTTTGCAGGGAGTTTACGAGGGGGTATCGGCTTAAGGTCCAGTGTATGATGGGCGGCTATAGCGAATTCTGCTATTTGGCTTGCCACTATCATGGGTGTCTCGAGATGTTGTTGGTGCCTTGTTGGATGTTATTGGATGTTGTGTCTTGTTAGATTTTATTTATAGGCTATTTGGAAGCATCTAAATGCTTAAGGTTCAAGCTATGATACGGCTCATTCATCATATGGAACGCTCAATCGATTCAATATATGAGTCAGGGTCAAAACCTTCGAGATTGCCAACAATGGCATCAGCATTTTTTTTAATGGATTCAAAATCGAAGGAAATGGGACTGTCTGCTGGCTGAAGTTGTGCCATGGCACATGCAAACTGATCACAAATATACGGGCTGTTAATAGATCTTATTTCATCTGAGAGCATTGGGTTGAGAGACAGTATGCTGAACCCACGTTCAATTACAGATAGCATGGAAATGACGTCCCAAATGTTCTTTTCACTGCCTTTTATTAATCCCATGAGGCGACCTTGCACTAGGTAATCATACTGTTGCCTCTTCCATATAGAGAAAAGCTTTCGCGTGATAAGTAAGCGCTTAGGTGAAGCTCTTTCCCATACATTACTGTCCGCACCAATGGCGCCCAAGCCTAGGCTTTCGTACTCATCGTCTTGGTGAACGGCCCCTATGTAATGTGGCAGAATAAAGCGAGATAAATAATCTGCAGGGCACTGGAAAGACAGTGCAAAAAGTTCTACCCCCCATTTTGCAAAATATCTGTTAAACAAAGCAAGCGCTAAGTCATCCTTGTTGATGAATTCAGAATAAATAGTATTGACCGAACACCCGACACTTGATGCTAAGGTGTTGAAGCTCACATTGCTCCTTCCGGATTTTCTCATTTCTATCTTTGCAAAATCGAGTATTCTTCGGTTTCTTAATGTTTTTGATTCCACACCTGACAATCCACTGGTCGAGTTTAACTCATGCTAACACCACATTCTGTCTTGTGTTTGGTTTAGGCTTATATATGTAACAAAGCTCAGAAATCCACAGGTTCAAGGATCATTGTCACGACGTGGGTTTGTCGCCTAGGTCACTTATTTTGTGAAAACATTTCCTTTGTGATGGCAGGTTTCATCATCAATTTCCCCATATAGTTCTCATAATGTTCAATGCGGTAAGGGCTAATATGTAAGTCAACGGCAACACAGTCAAAATAGGCGAATCGAATGGCAAAAGGTTATTATCCGTTAACAATGGCTCTTCTTATTTCATTTTCTAGTTCCGCCGCCATGGTAGCGACTGAAGTGGGAATTATGGATTGGGGAACAAAAGCTGAAGAAAACTTCGGAAAAATGAAAAGTGAAAATAGCTTTGTGAAATTCAAAGGCTATAACGCTACAGATTGGGGAGATGTTTACGGTCATGTAAAACTCGAAGATTTCGAGGACTCTGATATGATTAGTTCAGAGATAAACTTGGTTGGACAAATAGCGATAGGCGAAACTGGATTCAACTATTACGGTCAGGTTTTTAATAAGACTAAACCACGTTGGTCGGAAACCAATACAACACTTGGGTTCAGCTGGCTTCATGATATGTACGGTTGGGATATTCAGTTAGCACTCGCCGCCCACATTGTAAATGCCGATTACAAGAACTTTGATCGTAGTTTCAAAGGGGGCCTAAACGGTGGTTATCAGTTTACCCAAATAGATCGCGGCTTCAGCATTGGAGGCCAGGATTTTAAGTTTACATACTGGCAAGAACATTTCTGGGGGCGTGATAAAAATTATTTAGCTATATCAGGTGATGAAAAAGATTTCGGTTTTAACGGACTTGTCGCCATCCGTTGGTTTCTACCCGCAAACTTATCCGCGAGCATCGGTTATCGATATGCTAACAATAATCTTGGCATAGCTGGGTATCATGATGCATTCATGTATTCGCTTCAATATAACTTCTAAGCACTAACAAATCGGAAATATAACCAATGATCAAAAAATCATCCTTGAAATTGTGTGTTGCTCTTGCTCTATGTTGTTCGCCTGGCCTGGTTGCGCCTGCATTCGCTGGTGGCGATCTGCCTGGAACTGCGTCTACAGCAGTTCCACAAGGCCAGTTGGGCTACGTTTATGTAGATCCCTATAATTTTAGCCCATTGGTTGCAGTTATTGACCTCGGTGGTCAGAAGATTTCGAATGTCTCAGTAACCGTTAAGGGTAAGGGGAAAAAAGGGATCGACATCAATTACAAAGTTAGTGATGGCCAGATCTTGACCCATAATGGCATTCCGGTATTTGGCATGTATGAGGATCATCTCAATGTGGTTGAGGTGAAGTACAAGCTTGGTAGCAAGGTACAGTCCGAAACCTATAAAATTCGGACCAGTGCCCTTCCGCATATCCATATTGATGGCCAAGACCGTACGCAGTACGAGTATGAGCCTGTCGTTGTGAAAGAAGGCTTTGAGGACCGGTTCTACCTGGTCGACGGGCAAGTCATCACGCCAAATATTCGCGACAAATGGGACTGGATCCCCACCCAAAATATCATCGACACCCAAGGCGAAGTTCGGTGGCATATGCGCGCTGATGTGATCTACGATCGCCCTGGTGGATCCATGTCCTTTAAACAGACGCGTGACGGCAAGCTGATATTTGGCCAAGGTACGATGTTTGATGACCATCCTGGTTTTCTGCGTCCTTATTACGCGAAATATGATTTCCTCGGTAAGCAATCTTTCCGACGAGAACTGCCTAAGGGCTACATCGGCTTCTCACACGAGATCACCGAGATGCCTAATGGCAACCTCCTGATTCGTGTCGGCAAACAAGATTACCTGTTGCCGGACGGTAACTACGTCGACACCATTCGCGATCACGTGATTGAAGTCAACTCAAATGGTGACATTGTAAAAGAGTGGGACTTCAATCAGATATTGGATCCGATGCGTGACTCCGTGCTGACCTCGCTGGACATGGGCGCAGTGTGCCTCAATGTCGACATGGATCAGTCCGGCAAGACGATGACTATCGAGGACCTCGCTAACGAACCTTATGGGGATCTTGCAGGCGTTGGGA
Source organism: Ferrimonas pelagia (assembly GCF_039543565.1). Lineage (NCBI taxonomy): Bacteria > Pseudomonadati > Pseudomonadota > Gammaproteobacteria > Alteromonadales > Ferrimonadaceae > Ferrimonas > Ferrimonas pelagia. Next base: position 113,976 of record NZ_BAABJZ010000003.1, read on the forward strand.
CCGGCCGCAACTGGCTCCACGTGAATGCGGTAGGTTATGATGCGGATGATGACAGCATCATTATCAGCTCCCGTCACCAGTCCGCGGTTATCAAGATCGGCCGGGATGATGAGGTTAAGTGGATACTTGGTACTCCCGCTGGCTGGCAAGGTGAGTTAGCATCAAAGGTGCTAAAACCAGTTAATAGCAAAGGGAAGGCCCTAAAGTGTGACGATGCAGGCTGTGAGGGCGATTTTGACTGGACTTGGACTCAGCACACGGCTTGGCCAGTGCCTGAGCGTGGAACCGTAACAGTCTTTGATAATGGTGATGGTCGCGGTTTGACTCAGCCTCCGATGCAGACCATGAAATACTCACGTGGCGTAGAGTATAAGATTAACGACAAGAAGATGACGGTCCAGCAAACCTGGGAGTACGGTAAGGAGCGGGGTTACGAGTGGTACAGCCCAATTACGTCCCTCACCGAGTGGCAGGAAGATCATAAAACCATGTTTAATGCCTCAGCATCAGTAGGCTTATTGGAAGGTGATAAAGCGCCTGAGCACTACATTACTGAGGTAAATCCAGACACGAATGAAGTTATGGTTGAGTTCAAAATCAAGGCATTGCTGAAGCATGAGCCTGGCTACCGCAGCACTGTAGTTCGTCCTGGCGAGATGTTTAGTCAATAAAGTAACTGTGATCTAAACCGGTTGCGATAAATGGCTTCTGTTGTTATCCCAAAAGAGCCACGCTTTTATTAGCGGGGCTCTTTTTACGTTGTGTGCTAAATAACTATTCCGAAATGTAGATCACTGAGTTCTCAGATGTGGAGGGAACTCGGCTTCCATTGTGCGGTCTGATCAATCGCCAAAAAGAAAAGTTCGACAAGGAAGCCGAGCCCCATGATGCTAACACTGCCAGACCGTTCTGAGCGACGCCGGATCATCAAAAAGCTACATAAAACCAAGGACAAGGATGAAGCAAGACGATTGACCGCCATAAGACTGTTGGCCGAAGGCCATACAGTCACCTCGGTCTCAAGGCTTTTGGCTGCAGCGCGATCTTCAATTAATCGTTGGGTCACTTGGTATACCGAGTCTGGACTGGAGGGCTTGGAGTCGTCCACGAGGGGGCGGACATCCCGCCTGCCTTTCGTAGAGATAGCCGCATTGCTCAAGACGTAGCTGCAGTTTTCACCTCAAGATATTGGTTATCAGCGGTCGCGCTGGAGCACAGAGCTTATGGCTATCGAAGTTAACCGCTTCTTCGACCTCAAAGTGCACTCTTCAACACTGCGCCGTTGGCTCCCTAAACTGGGGATTGTCTGGCGCAGAGCCGCGCCCACACTGCATATTCGGGATCCTCACAAGGCCGAAAAACTGGCACGTATCCGTGAGGCGTTGGAGAAATGCAGTGTCGACCATCCAGTCTTTTATGAGGATGAGGTCGATATCCATCTCAACCCCAAGCTAGGTGCTGACTGGGTGGAACGCGGCAAGCAAAAGCGGGTTGCGACTCCAGGAAAGAATGAAAAGCACTACCTGGCAGGGTCTCTGCATGCTGGCACCGGACGCGTGTCTTATGTAGCAGGTGCCAGTAAGAATTCAGACTTGTTTTTGTCGATGCTGAAGCTGTTAAAGCGGCAGTATCGACGAGCGAAAAGCATCACGCTGATCGTTGATAATTACATCATCCACAAGAGCAAGAAAACACAGCGATGGTTGGCAAAGAACCCCAAGTTTGTACTGCTGTTCCAGCCGGTGTACTCGCCTTGGGTTAACAAAATCGAGCAGCTCTGGCATGCGTTGCATGAAACCATCACGCGTAATCATCGGTGCAAGCACATGTGGCAACTAATCAGGCGGGTGAAGTACTTTATGAACAAAGCCTCACCATTCCCGGGTGGTGGTCATGGATTGCAGAAAGTAGAGCACAATTAGGATCAGTTATTTAGGAACGCTGCGCTGCGAGTGCCTAGGAAGAGCAAGAGCAACTGCCCGGAAGGGCGCCAAAAGGAGTCATTCAGCAGATGTAACAAAGCCCGCGTAATGCGGGCTTTGGAACTAGGCATCAGACTTAGCCGCGACGGCGGCGCAGACCAGCAATGGTCATCATGCTGAGCAGGTCGAACAAGCTAAGGGAACCACTGTCGCTGTCCTTGCCTCCGCCGTCAGGGCCGTCAGGCTTATTGATGTCGGAGTCGTCACCGGTAGCGTTAGCACCGCCCATGCGGCCAGCACATACACTCAACGTCCGCGACGCCGTCGCCAACACCCGTTAAGCCACCAAGTTGTATAACAGTCCGGTTGAGATCGCCATGGTGAATACCACCAGCAGGAACACGGCAATCAACTTATTCTTGAACAGAGACTTCAACAAGATCACTTCGGTCAGACTGGCACCGGCACTGCCGACGATCAGCGCAAGCAATGCGCCCATGCTCATGCCTTTGGCGATCAGTACTGAACTCAGTGGGATCAGCGACTCAACCGTCAAGTAGAGCGGAATGCCAATAAACGCTGCCACAGGGATGGCGAGTGGGTTGTGATCACCGGCGACGCGGGTGATGACTTCGGTTGGTACGAAGCCATAGACGAACGCACCGACGGCGACACCGATCATCAAGTAGGGAAAGGCTTTCTTAAAGTCATAGAAGGCGTTTTTGCCCACACGAATGAACAGGTTTTCTTTTGTCACAGCACTGCCACAGGTTCGGCTGCAAGTGACGCTTTCTTCGCGGCCATCAAACACGGCGTCTTTGACCTGATCGGCAAAGCCAAACTTCTCTAATAGGTAGCCTGCGCTGACGGAAACACTTAGCGCAACCAAGAAGAACATCACTGAAGTGTTAAGGCCAAAGTTCAGGGTCAGCAGGCCGAACACCACTGGGTTTAGCAACGGACTGGCGATCAAAAACGTCATGATGTTGCCAAACCGAACCTGCGATTTGAACAGGCTTTTTAAAAACGGGATGGTACTCGCGGAGCAAAATGGGGTGATGGCCGCAAGTAAGGCGGCAATGACATAGCCCCGTTCGTTACCCATCAACTTCTTCACTTTTTCCGGGGGTAAGAACTGCTGGATCAACCCGACAAAGTAGCTAAAGAGAAAGAATAAGACGGTTAATTGTGCGCCCAAATAGAGGGACATATAGGCTGCGTCTTTCAGCATGACAATAAATTCTGCGTTCATGGTCTACCACTTAATGTGTAAAAAGGAGACGATCCCCATCGATTTCTATGTTTCATGAAACCTTGAATCGTTAGGTGGGCGAATTCTATTCCCTTGAAATTGTCATGTCAACAATTCATGAAAATATGATTTGTGTTAGAATGCGGTAACTGCTTGTTTCAACCAGAGGCAAAATCGTGGATTCGGTACAAAGTGCGAAAGTATTGAAAGAGTTAGGTCACCCTGAGCGATTACGGGTTTTTCAGGTGTTGTCGGATGTGGGGTTGGAAGGCATTACCGTGGGTGAACTGAGGGATCGGCTGGAGATCAAGGGATCGACCTTGTCGAATTATCTATCGAACTTGGTGGCTGTCGATCTGGTGATTCAAACCCGTGAGGGTAAGTCGATACGTTGCGTCGCCAACTATGACACCTTCGATGCGGTGTTTTGCTATATCCGCGAGAACTGCGGCAAGATGCCTGCCACCTACTGAAGGGCGACCGGTTTCTAAGGCTCAGCAAGGTTTCAAGGGATCGGATAAATTGAAATGGCCAATGGCTGGTTCATGCCCTGAGGCATTCGTCAACTCAGCATCAACCGGTTACAAGCGGAGATCCTCGTAATTGGAGTTGTTGTACGTAACGCTCCTCGTCGTAAAGAGTGTGGGATTTCCAGCAGCGATACAGTACCCGTATCCACTTAAAGGCTAATGCCCTTACCGCGACTTGGTGAGGTTTCCCAGCCGCCCTCGAGCGTTGATAATAAGCACAGGCCCAAGTGGAGTAGTTCACAGACTTCTCTGCCCATTCAACAAAAGACTGGCGCACGAATTTCGAACATTGCCAACGGAAGTGAACCCAACACTTCTTCCCGCTGCGTTGCGTTACTGGAGCTATCCCCGCTAATTGTTGAACATCTTCAGCAGAGCTAAACCGTTCTCGCTTTTCACCAAAGGCAACCAGTAATCGTGGTGCCAAGCAGGCCCCAGCACCGGGCAAAGACCCGAATAGTTCGGCGTCTGGCATCGTGTTGAAGAGTGCTTTTACCTCTTTGTCGTAAATACGGATCGCCTTGGAAAGGTGCAGTAACTGGCCCGCTAGTGCCATGGCTTCTAATTGGTGGGGCATCAGTACTGCCCAATCGTCAGTGAGCTCTCTGGCCTGATACAGCGCTTGGATACGCAGTTCAGTTCGGGGTACACACGGACCACCTCGTTTATTGAAGAAGTGCCGAATGGTACGCTTTTGAGCGGCTTTAACGAATTGAAGTGATGGCCAGCGGAGTATGAACTCACAAAATAGGTCGGTATCGCGGTGAGCAAACAGTTCCAGGATTTGGGGGTAATAATGCTTTAAGCAGCAAATCAATCGATTGGCCAGTCGACGACGATCGTTGACGAACTTTCGACGTGATTCAACCAGTCGCTTCAGTGTCCTGAGCTCTTCACGTTCCAACTCCAAAGGCTTCACTTTATCTGGGTAGCGCAGCATTAGCTCAAGCGCATATTGCGCGTCGGTGGGATCATCCTTGGCCGCACTCAGTGAAAACGTTTCGCGGTAACGCGCTAAAGTGGTTGGTTCAACAGGGAAAATAGTGACGTAATCAAACTGCTGAAGCGCATAAACGATGGGTCCTTGCTTGAGCTCAACAGCAATCGCGATCTTACCTTGGCACTGCAGATGAAGCTCTTCGAGCCATGCTGAAATCGACTCTGGAGAACTGCCGATCTGAGAAAACTCTCGCTCATCTGATTCTGCTAATTGCACGCAGATATCGTGTTTTTGGTCAGCCCAATCAATACCGACGAAAGCACTGTATTTGTTTAAATGCACTGATTTCATTACTCAACCTCCTGCTGGTACAGCACGCGAATTGAGTCCGGCGAATCCAATATTGAGAGCCTGTGGGCAAGCCCTGAGTGTTCGTTTTGAACTCAAAAGACCCAAAAGTTCGAAAATAAACCGGTAATCATCTCAGTGATTGGGGCGTCTATTCGTAACTTTGGGTGCGAGCTTCACTGATCATGGCAAACAGAGCTTTTTCCGTTCAGAGAGTTTGAATGACAATAGTGGGGCGTCCGCTGCCGCTCGTTGGTGGGGAAACACTGTCTGTGGTAGGGCAGCATTAGCGCGGCTCTTTGCGCACGGTGTTGAATAGATGCTGCCGTGCGATCTCAAGGAAAAGACGGAGCGCATTTCAATGCCCCACCTCATGGCGGATTACGCGCGCTTCGCGGCTAATGCCGCCCTACGCTCGACCACCGCCTCGAGGCGTAAGCCGTCCTTACGCCACACCATGAGCAGCGTTCGCGGTTGCCCCCAACAAGCCACAGCAAAAAGCCCCACGATCCTATGACCGCAGGGCTAGAAAAGCCTGAATGGGGATTGAGACGCTAGTTCTGCTGGCGCTGCGCTTGCGCCTTGGCTCTGCGAGCCCGGTTCTCCGCCTGACGGGCTTTGACCTGCTGTAACTGCTGCTCTGGCATCAGGCTGAACTTGTCCGGATAGTCGGATTTGAGCAGCGATAACGCTTGTTGGGGATCGTCGCGGTGCGCCAGCATCGGCAGGACCGGATCCTTATGCGCGACCATCCAATCATTGAGCTTCTGGCGATACTCGCTGATCTTGGCTTGATACTCCGGGTTGTCGATCAGATTATTCAAACTGCCGGGATCCTGGCTCAAGTCGTAAAACTCCTCGGTTGCCCGCTCGCGGAACATCCGTACCCGCTCCAACTGAAGGTCGTCGCCTGGAGCCTGCATCGCCGTAATGATCTGCCCCTCGTTGCCATTGTTGTAGTTGGCCCCCTCGCGACTCCAGGGATTAAAGATGTAGATAAACGCCTTATCTTGGATCGCACGCATCGGCGTCGCGGGTCCCCCCATCTTGTAGTCGATCTGGGTATAGACGCAGTCGCGCCCGGCCTGATCCTCACCGCGCAGCAGCGGGATAAAGGATTGGCCATCAAACTCAGCGTCGATCTCAATGCCAGTGGCGTCCAAAATCGACGGCATAATGTCGACAAAGGAGATGAAGTTGTCTTCATCGACGTAGTCGGTTTGGATACCGCCATTGGGCCACTTGGCAAAGAACTTGGTGCGGCTTGAGAACATGTAGGTGTTGGCCTTGGCGAACGGGAACGCCGAGCCGTTATCGGACAGGAACATCACCAAGGTGTCATCCGCCACGCCCGCGTCTTCGATCGCCTTGATGATCAGGCCAAAGCTGTCGTCCAATCGTCGCACTGAGTTGTAGTAGTGACTGAGCTCCAACCGCACTTGTGGGATGTCTGGCAGGTAGCTGGGCACCACCACCTCATCCGGAGAGAACAGTTTAGAAGGCTTGGTCACCTGCCCCTCCAACATGGGATCGGCCGGATCGTGAAACTCTCGATGGGGATCGTGCGAATTCACCATCAGATAAAACGGCTGGCCCGCCGCCTGACTCTGCTCAATAAACTCCGTGGTGTACTTGGCATAGAGCTGGCCATCGCGACCGGCCCCTAAGTCGTCATAGTCCCGCTCGAAGTGCCACTGATAACCCAGTTCCGGCGTCGAGTGGGACACCTTACCCAACACCCCGGTTTGATACCCATGCGCCTTCAGCATCCCCATCAGGGTCGGGATCCGGGTGTCCTTGAGGTTGACAAAGCCCATCATGCCAGAGTTGATCCCATACAATCCGGTGGCCATGATGGAGCGGCTGGGCATGCAGATGGAGGTGTTGGAGTGGGCGTGCGTAAACGCCACCCCGCCTTTGACATAGGCATCCATGTTAGGCGTCAGATCCGGCAGGCCATCGGTGAAACGACTGAACACCTCATAGCCCAGATCATCCGCCGTGATCAGCACCACATTGGTGGGCACCGGCTCAGCCCCAACCGGCATCGCTATTCCAGCGGCCAAACAGGCCGTCGCTATCCACTCTTGTCTCATGCTGTCTCCGGTGCCAGCCCGGAAAAACTTAGGGCCGATCGATGAAAAAGTACTGCAAAACCAAGCAGCCTACGCGACACGCACCGCATTGCTGAGAGCCGGATCGGAAACTGAATTACCTTTACATTTTGATGGGTTAACTTAGACGCTTGGTGAGTGGGCCCAGGCTTTCAGCCCGTTGTTCCCGGTCATTACCAGCCTTGTTGCTGACGCCCAGACTGCGCAATTAGACGCACTTCTGGCATCCAACCTGCCCTTACTTTGAGTCTCCTTTATGCGCCACAGGCTAGAGAATAAAAAAGCGGCCTTGCGGCCGCTTATCATGAGGTTAACTTCAACTTACTGGTGCAGCGATGGCAAACACCCAGTTGGGCTATCCGCCACGCATTCATCGTCTTTGAACAAACGTTCTTTGTCCAAACGGAAGTCATCGATGTACACCCGGGCCATGCCTGAGATATCACTGCCTGAACGTTTCATCTCCATGCTGATGTCCACCGCGTGATCACCTGGTCGCTTGCGATAGGTGAAGGTACGTTCGCCATAATGACCCGGCAAAACATCCCCCACGTCATTTCGCAAAACGGTTCGCTCATCGTTTGCATCCTTGGCTTCCAGATTGACCGCAAACTTGAAGTCCTTTGCATCCGGCTCAGTCGCATCGGCATGGAAGCGGAACAGGTAACGGGTCCCGACGGGATCGTTTGACACATCGAAGCTTCGCTGCAATGTGGCGGCACTGGTCGCCGTGGCATTGCGCACAAAGCGGATCACTTTGTCACCGCTCACGGCCAGATCGGGATCCGTCACCAACACAATGCCGCTGCTACTGGCCTGCCAGCCATCCAGTCCCTGTGCAAAGTCGCCATTCTCAATCGGCTGCGCCGCGCCGCGCAGGGTCACCGCCGTGCTCTCGAAGGTCACGCTGCCGCTGTTGGCGACAAACTCAATGTGCAGATAGTTAGCCCCCGCAGGTTTTGCGGTTTTCAGCGCCATCATGACGCTGTCGCCTTGCACCGGCTCACTGAAGGTTTCCGCGAGCACCGGGCTGTTCAGCGCTGGGTCAGCGCGCCAGCGCAGACGGAGCTGCCCTTCGCCCTGCTTGGCACCGACCAAGGCATGGACGATGTAACGGGAGCCATCCAGCGCCAAAGCCACATCCAGCGGTTGACTAATGGCGCTCCCTCCGAAGAGTTGCACCGCGTGACTACCGGTCCCGTCAATCACAGCCGCGCTGCCTTGTACCGTCCACCCAGCGGTGCCATTGGCAAAGCTTGGGTTACTAAAGCGTGGCGTCTTGCCATCCAGCTTGTTGACCAGATCGTCCAGCTCGATCCAGTCGCCGAGCGGATCGAGCACCTCATACTCGGCATGGGTCCGTGGCAGCGTATAAGGCGACATTTGGAAGCCATACTCGGTGCGCAAACCGTCCGCATCAATGCCGACAACCTGACGTGGCGTCATGTTGGAGTAGACCAACTGGCCGTCCTGTTCCTCGACATACGGACGGAAGAAATCGCCACGCAACTTATCGATGGTGCCAGGCAAGATGGTTTCCACCAGGCCAATGCCACCATACCAGAAGTCGGCGATGCCCACGGAGCTCATCACAAAGTCGTCGTGCATCATCGACCAGCGGGTCAGCATCTCAATCGATTCACCGCCCGAGGCATTGTTCATCGGCTGGCGACGGCCGTCGCGGTACGCCATATAGCCGCCCACCATGGGCGCGGTGTACTGATGCTGACCAAAGCCCAATACCGCCGGGAAGTGCAAGATATCGTTGGGGTGATCGGACGGGCCATCGTTGTAGTAGCCGCCACAAGGCATTCCATCCGGATTCGGACTCGGACACGCTGGGTGGTTACCGGCGGAGAAGGCGGCAAAATAGGGCGCGCCCATGTCGTCGGTTTCCGCCATGGTCAGGCCATAGTAGTTGTGGTTCTGATCAACCCAGCCATCGCCGTAGAAGTGGTGGTTGAGGATCAACGTCGCGCCCATCACAATAAAGGCGGCGTGGGACGCCATGATCACCGGCTCGCCCTTGATGTAGTTGTCCACCTTAAAGCTGTCGCGATCATAGGTGTACGTGGCGTAATCGCTGGTTACATAAGGGTCCTGCGCGGCACCAATGTCGCCGTAGATCCAGGTTTCATTAGCCATCAGGTTGGCCGCGTTGCCACCGGTGGGTACCGGCCCAAAGTCGTCGTTGGTCCAGGTGATCCGCTGCTCGGCCTGCACCGTATCCATTGCCCGCTTAAACAACTGACGCAGATACTCTTTGTACTGCTGCAGGTTTTCATTGTCCGGATAGAGCTCGGCCGCTTTATACGCCGCCGGCAGATACTTCATGCTGACGTACACCTGCGGCTGCGGATTGCTGGCGTTGGGCTTGCCGTCATTGGCATAAACCCGCACAAAGTGGCCGTCTACGGTGCGCTCACCACCATGGCCCGGGGTCAGGCCAGCGTGGGTGCGGATAAGCAGCTCAACCACCCGCTCGATGTCCGGATCCGGCGCCACCTGATCGATCGCCATCAACAGGAACAGGGCCCAACCAACATTGTCGGCGATGGGGGTTTTGTTGGGGTTGTCGCCGGCCTTTTCGAGCTTACGCATCAGCATGCCGGGCTTGCCGATCAGATCACTGGTACCGGCGATCCCATCGCCCTCCACCAGACTGAAGATCGCCTGCTTATAGCCATCCAGCTCATCGTGCAGCCAGGCATCGTAGCTCAGCCGAGTATCCGTTTTCTCATACATCATCTGGACATCGGCCTGAGCCAGCATCATGCGACCATCGGCGGTGGCGGCGATGTCGCTTACCGCCGCATCCAGCTGCGCGGTATAACGCTTGGGACTCACGGCGCCGCCGCTGCGCAGTTCATCCAAGCCGACGCGTAGGATCTGCTTGTCGTCACCGCTGTGCTGCAACATAAACAGCCCACCGCTGTGCTCGGCGCCGTAGATCCGGCCCATGCTGAGACTGCCCAGCCCTTGCAGTGACGCAACTGACTGCAGCGCATTGCCGTCCGTCGCCATGCGGAACAAGCCCAAGTCAGTGCTGGCGTACAGGGTCTTTGTCACCATATCCACCGCCAGGCCACGCACCGGACTGTCGCTGCCGATCAACTCGCCCTGACCCAACCCCGCTTGCTCGTATACCGCGTTGCGCGTCGCCGGATATCGAACGATCCCGGCGTCACTGCCAACAAACAGTTCACCCTGGAAATAGCTCATGCCCAAACGTGCGCCAGGCTCTGCGCTCAGTGGGCGCCGATCAAACAGGGAGAGGGTGTCGGTATTGGTGTTGTAAGCCAGGATCGCATCATCATCGCCGGCACAGACCGAGAAATAGAGGAAACGACCGGATGGGGTGAAGGTCATGGCGCAGATCCCCTCCCCGTCGCTGACGTTCGCCTCGGGCACCAGCGCCAGGATCTCGGCAGCATCGATGGTTGCGGTCAATGACTCATTGATGTCGCGGATCTCAATGGCCAGCGCCTGACCATCGGCCGCCGCATAGCTGCCCGCCACCTGTGCGGCCGCCACCCAGTCACTCTGGCCGGTCTCAAATGCCCAGTCGCTCAGGCCGATCCCCGCTTCACCCGGAGGTGGCGTCGGACCGGGGCCAGGGCCGGGCTCGCCGTCTTCACAGTCGTCTCCGTCGCATTCTGGCGGTAACGGCTTTCCGGTCTCGCAATCGTAAGCGGTTTCGTCGCAATCGACCGGCGGCAGCGGCACAACCGCTTCACAATCTCCCTCCGGGCAGAGATCGATTTTGTCATTGTCATCGCTGCTGCCACAGGCGGTCAGCATCATGCCGGCACTGAGCCATAGGGCCGTGCGAATGGCTTTGGTTAGCCGATGGGGTATCGGGGCGTGTGCAATATCCATACTTCTTTAGGGAACCTTGTCTTATTATTTTGCGCTGTTGGAATGTTCAGCCGCGTCACCGTGAGCCGCATTCCTTGTGTTTTTTCGACATTCGATATACCCGCACCGCACCATTAAACTCACCGTCCTCTTATTGGGTCGGTTGAGCACCATTAAAGCGGTGCGAAAGGTACATTTCGCCCAGTTAAAGTAACCGACTGGAACAACGCGAGCCAAGTTTAAAAAATCCAATTCGTTAATAATTTACGACATTTACACAAAGTGAGATCTCGCGCCAACTTACAAGTCCCCATTGAAAGTCTACTCACTCCCGGTCGCAAGGCCGCCACCCTCGCAACAAACTCAGCGCGCCACTCTGCCACAAGCCGGACAGACGCAGAGCGAATCAATAGATACAAAAAAGGCAAAGCCGAAGCTTTGCCTTTTTCAACAGTGACAGTGCGTTAGCCGTGATCAAAGAACCAGGCCGCCGAGCCCATCAATGCGGTATCGCTTTTCAGTGCCAACGAGACCGGCACCGGATCCAGATATCCGGTCATGACCCCTTTGTGGCCAAAGGCCTGAGTAAAGTCGCTCTGCTGCAGAAAGTCCTTGATGCGCGGCAAAATGCCGCCCCCCAGATACGCCCCGCCCAGCGCGCCTTGGGCCAACACCATATCGGCCGTCACGCTGCCGAGCCAGCGGCAAAACTCTCGCAGGGTCTCCAGCGCCAGCGGATCGTTGCCGCTTTGGGCCGCGGCGGTGATCTCCGGCGGGGTTTCCAAATGCGCGTCCATCGACAGCAAAATGCCCATGGCCCGGTACAGATTGACCAGACCATTGCCACACAGCACGGTTTCCACCGAGACGTGGGCAAAACGACGACGCAGGATCTCAATCAAGGCCGCCTGACGCTCATTGGTCGCCGCCAGACTGATGTGGCCGCCTTCACAGGCGATGGGCTGCCACTTGTCGCCGCGAGGGCTTAGGGATGCGACGCCAAAACCGGTACCCGGGCCGAGCACCACCATAGGGGCACCTTTGGCGCTGTCACCCGGCTTGACGGTTTGCAACTGATCGTCCGGCAGCAGGGGAATGCTGTAAGCGTACGCCACAAAATCGTTGATCACATTCAGCTTAGGCAGCCCCAAGTGACCGCGCATATCGCAGATATTAGCGTGCCAGTTGAGGTTAGTCAGCGATACCGTCTCCGCGCCAACCGGCCCGGCGACCGCCAAACAGGCGCCATCCAATTCGATGCCTGCCGGCAAGGTGCTCATGTAATGACGCACAACCTGCTCGAGCGAAGCAAAATCCCGGCTAGGAAAGTGGTTCACATGCTCGATGGCGATCTCGCCAGCCACTTTATGTGCCAACGCAAAGCGGGCATTGGTGCCACCAATATCAGCGACGATGATGTGTTTATGCTGTTCCATAGTATTCCAACTTAATGACCAGCCAATGATGTCACGGCGGAGCGCCTAGACGCTCCGCCGTCGTGCATCAGCTGTCGGTCATTTTTTCCAATTCGATGCCTTTGGTTTCCTTGACGAACTTGAAGACAAACAAGAACGCAGCAAAGGAGAAGAAGGCATAAACGCTGTAGCTCATGGCCAAACCCAGACCCGCCAACATCACAGGGAAGCTCATGGTGATCAGGAAGTTCGCCACCCACTGAGCCAAACCTGCGACCGCCAGGCCGGTACCGCGGATCTGGTTGGGGAACATCTCACCCAACATCACCCACATGACCGGACCCCAGGTCATATTGAACAAGAATACGTATGCATTGGCCGCGACCAGCGCCAGCACGCCGTTGTCGCCCAGGATCAAGGTGCCGTCGGCCGCCACCTCGGACACGCCAAAGACGTAGGCCAAAATAGCCAGCATGATCCCCATGCCGATCCCGCCAACGTACAAGAATGGCTTACGGCCGATGCGATCGACGTAGGCGATGGTGATGATACAGGCAACAATCGACACCATAGGACCTAGGATGTTGATCAACAGGGCGTCCTGCTCGGAGAAACCGGCGGATTGCCACATCACGGCACCGTAGTACATCACCACGTTAATACCAACCAGCTGCTGCAGCATGGCCAGACCGATCCCGATCCAGACCACTTTCTTCACCTTGCCTGCACCATCGAGCAGATCACGGAAGGTGGTTTTGTGATGATCGGACGCCAGGGAAGCCTCGATCTCATCCACCTTCTTCTTGCCGGTGACCTTGCCGTACAGCTTAGCCAGCACGCCTTCGGCCTGCTGCTTGCGCTGCATCGCCATCAGATAGCGTGGGCTTTCCGGGATCAACAACAGGCCGACAAAGAACAGGGCCGCTGGGATCATCTCCATCCAGAACATCCAGCGCCAGGCTAGGATATCCATCCACAAGGTGGCGGTAGAGCCGCCAGCGTAGGAGGCCAGGATGTAGTTATTCAAAAACGCAGCAAACAGGCCCAAGACGATGGCCACCTGCTGGATCGAGGTCAGGGTACCGCGATAGCGTGCTGGGGCCACTTCGGAGATGTACGCCGGGGTCATCACCGACGCCGCACCAACGGCAAGACCGCCCAGGATCCGGAAAAACACAAACTGCATGGAGCTTTGTGCGGCACCCGAGCCATAAGCACTGATCAAGAAAAACAGCGCCGCGGCGATCAGCAAGGTTTTGCGGCCGTAGGTATCGGCCAAACGCCCGGCAAAGAACGCACCGAAGGCGCAACCAAGCAGCATGGAAGCCACGTTAAAACCGGTACCGATGTCGTCCGCGCCAAAGGCCTGACTCAAGCCATCGATGGTGCCGTTGATCACGCCACTGTCGAAGCCAAACAGAAAACCACCAAGCGCGGCGATACAGCTGATCAGAACGATGAAAAGGGTATTTTCTTCCTTTTCAACCTGAGTTTGAGAGAGGGGGCCGTTCGCGGCCTGCTGAAGGGTCAAAGCGCTATCTCCAAGAGATTATTGTAGTAATTAACCGTCATAGTGCGGCCGCCAATACTAGCCTTATTGATGCAATAACAACACTGTTAAACATCAAAAAAGGCGAGCCAAAGCACAAATCTTTGCTGAGTTTCCTTTGTAGAGAAACCAGTGTTCTCAGTAGCAAACACAGCAGCGCAGTAAGGACATACTTTGCCGTAGCGTAGCGCTGACAAGGCGCCGTTCAGGCCATCACACGGCACCGCCGATCCCTCCACGCTTAGGCCGTCACACACAAAGTTTACGTTTCACTACCACGCCATTAACGCGAAAAGGGATCCCGTAGGATCCCCGTCATCGTCTGGCAATGGGATTAACGCTGCTTCATCAGCGTCAGCTCCTCAATGAGCACCCGCTCCACCTCACTGCCGGGCTGCTCAGCACGGCGCATTCTCAGGAGCAGCTGGTAGTGCGCATCTTGCGGTTGCTTACGCAGTTCAAACCGGATCGGCCCATCCACTTCCGACTCGATACGTGCTAAGCGCTCATAGCGCCGAACCGTCTGCCCCGCTTCGTCCTTCACCAGTACCTGGATCTCAAACTCAGCGTCGTCCAGTGGTGCCGCCTGCAAACGTAATTGGAACCGATAGCGCGTGCCATCCTGCTCCTTATCCACATAGAGATCACGACGGGCCCAATGCCAGCCTTGACTGTCGCTTGGCAGTTCAAAGCGCAGAGCCTGCTTTCCCGGAAGCTCTCCTTCCACCGGTTCGGTCAATTGGATCTGCTCCGAGGAGACGGTCCAATGCGCCAATCCCTGACTAAAATCGCCATTGCGCAGCTTGACCTCAGCCCCCAAACGCTCCACCGACAAATTGTCGAATAGGAAGCGGTGCGATTCGCCTCGTTGCTGGGCAACGAAGCACAAGCGCAGCGCATTGGCGTCCTTCGGCTTGATGGTCTCCAGCACAAACTCCAGTTGCGGGGTTTCGCCATCGAGCGGCTCGCTGCGCTGTCCGCTCGACTGTCCAACCCACTGCAGGCGCAAGAAGGCTTGATCGGTTGCCATCCCATCCCGCAGCAAGCCGTTGGCGCGGATCCGATAGCGGGTTCGCGGCAGATCCGCCGCCAGCGACAACGACTGGCAAACCGTCAACGCCCCCCGTTGCTCCGCCGAAGTGTGCAACTGCAGAGCGGGGCCGACCAAACCGGCTCCCTCGCCATCCACCACTGCGATCCCGCTCGATGCCGACGTCGTCCATCCATCGAGATCTTGACTGAAATCTGGGTTGATGAAGCCTGGGCTCGCCGCGGTCACATCATTCAGTTCAAGCAGCTCCCCTTTGGGTTGCTCCACCCGAAAGTCCTTAAACGCGTGTGGGTTAACCACGTGAAAGGGACTCAACTGGTAGCCAAAGCTGATGGCTCGATCGTCGGGTGTTATCGCCACAACCCGGCGGGGCGTCAGCTGGGAGTAATGCAATCGCACGCTGCCGTCTGAGCTCAGCGCCAATTGAGGCTCGGCTCGGAAGTAATCCTCTCGCAGCGGTGCCAGCGCGCCCGGTTGCAGCGCTTCCACCAGACCCCAGGCCCCGAGCCACAAGGACGCGAGTTCAGGAGCCTGCCCCTGTGCCGCCGACGGCTCAGCCCCGCGCCACAGCAACTGGATAGGCTCGCCATTTTCCCCCAGAGCTAAGGTTTGTCGACGGCCATCACGGTACGCTTGGTAGGCCCCCACCACAGGTGGCATCAAGCCGTACTGACCCAGCCCAAGCACCAGGGAAAAGTCCGTCTGAGAGGAGCCCGTGCGCGCCGCTGACCGTTCTTGTCCTGGTGCTGCCGATGCGTCGCCAGCGCCAACCATTACGGAGAAATAGGGCAGCCCGGCAGCCTCTCCCTCCGCTTGCGCAATGGCGTAATAACGACGGCTCTGATCGATCTGTTCCGCCGCTTCGGCGAAATGACGCAACAGCGCCGAACGGCTCAGCACCGCTTCGAGCGACGTCATCGGTTGGCGCACCTCCTCGCCCAAGAGCCCCTCCGTCTCGCTGACAGCGGTTTTATCCCCCCGCGCGATCTGAGCCGCACCGAGCAAGGGATCGCGAGCGGCCATCAGCGCCCCATAGACGCTGCTGTGCTGTGCAACCTCAGGCTGAAATTCGATCTCCGCCTGCCGTACGCTCTGCCGGAGCCACTCTTGCACGCTGTTGAGGATCTCATTCTGCGGATAGTGTTGCGCCGCTTGATACAGTGCTGGCACCAGCAGTAGCCAAGGCGACTGCGCCTCGGGCGCGGCCATGTTCAGCCATTCAGCACCCTGTTCTCGCACACGCAGGGCCAAACGTTGCAACGCCACTTCGTGTTGCGGCTCAACGGAGAGTCGGTCGGCAGCGATCAAGATCAGCATGGCAGGCCCGATCAACGCTTTGTCGCTGGCGAAAGCCACATCGGCAGGCGCAGCGCTGACGACGTGAGCCAGCGCAATATATTGTTGCAGCTCATCACGCAGCCAATCATCAAAGCCCAAGCGCTGATCATTGCCATCGGACAAGATCTTCGCTCCCCCATCCGCCAGCAGTAATCGACCATCCGCGGTCGCGGCCAGCGAGCTCAGAGCCGGATCATAGGGTAAGTAAGCACTCGCATTGAGCGCCTCGCCGCTGCGCAGTAAGGCCGTGGGAATGGTCAGGATCTCCGCCTGTGCCCCGTCATTCTGCAACAGATACAGGCCCCCCTGCCCCTCTGCACCATAGGTGCGGGCAAACGCAATATCACGCAGATCCCGGCCGTGCAGGATCTGGCTGACGACCCCATCGGCAAACGGACGCTGGTAAAGCGCCGTCGAGGTTTGCAGATAGAGGATCTGGGCGGGCATATCCACCGCCAAGCCCAAGATCCCCTCACCTTGCGACGGGATCTCATTGCGCCACAGCAGCTCTGCGGGCTGGCCGCTCGCCACTGCGTTAGGGCTGGCGTCCAAGGCCAGCACCCCCGACTGGGTGCCGACCAACAACTGGCCTTGATAGAAGCTCATGCCCAATTGGGGCTGCTCAGCACGATCGGTCAGCGTCAACCGGGCAAACAACGACAAGGCTTGGGTGTTGCTGTTGTACGCCAGGATCGCATCCTCTCGCCCCTCGCCGGTACAGATCCCAACAAACAGATGACGACCACTGCTCGACAGCGCCATGCCACACAGCCGACTCTCGTCGTCCGCTTCGGGCAGCACCTGGCGCAACTGATGGGCCTGCAACACGGCCAAAGAGGCCTGTCGAATGTCACGCAGCTCAATGCGGAGCTCCTGCGGATCCGCCACCGCATAGCTTCCCGCCAGCTGTGCCGTCGCCACCAGTCCAGCCCGGCCCTCAAACGGCCAACTGTCCAGTTGGGCCTGCGGCACGATGGCCGTCGCCTTAAGACCGCTGATCTGGACGTTATCGATATGGGCCTGATGCTGCGGCTGATGTGAGTTGACCACAAAGCGAACGCGGGCGGTGCGGTTCGCCTCAAACCCTAACTGGAACTGCGAGCGCTGCCACGTTGAGTCTTGGGTGCTCTCGAGCTGCTGCCAAGGCCCACCATCAACCGACCATTCAACCCGCAGGCGATCCTCGCCGGACAGCGAAACCGCGCGGCGATCGTACGCCAGCGTCACCTGACGCAAGTTGGTCACATCCAGCGTTCGCACCATGCCAGCGCCCTCACGCAGTAGGGCACCCGTCGCTCCGTCAAACGCCGCTTCTGCCGAGCGCTGCGCCGGTGCGCGACCCGCTCTTCGCCAACCATTGCGGGCCAGTTCATGCTGCTCAAAATCGTCGGCAAAGAGCTCAGCCATTGCATCCGCGGCCTGCAAGGGCTGCCCATAACTGGCGGCATACAGCATGAACATCGCTGTCCATACACCTATCGTTCTCTTGCCCCGCTCCGTCATAGCAGCCCCTTTGATTGTTTCTTATTCATTATTTTTACATTGGGTTTCAGCAACCGATGGCAAAAGGAGTGGCCCTTTGCCATCGGTTTCCACGGTTTCGTTCAAGTCACCGCAAAACCGAAAAAAGGGGCGCAAATGCGCCCCCACTGTCAGTGAAGTCCATCAGGTTTCATCAACCTGTGCGCTCACTCAGTCTTTGATCACCTTGACGACCTTGCGGTCCGCGTCAAAGCTCTCTGGGTAAACCTTGTGCAGCTTCGCTTTTGGCGAGCGGTGCTCACGTAGGTTCATCTTGCGCCACTCATCCATTGGCGGCACATCATACTGATCCTTCAGCTCCGCCATGCGGGTTTTCAGACGCTTGATCTCACCGGCGTACTCTGGGTTATCGATGGCGTTGTTCATCTCCTTCGGATCTTTTTCCAGGTCGTAGAACTCCCAGTCGTTGGTACGGAAGTAGAAGTGCATCAACTTATAACGACCATCGCGAACACCGTAGTGACGGCCCACTTGGTGGATCGCCGGGAACTCGTAGAAGTGGTAGTACAGAGCATCACGGGCTTCTTCGGTTTTGCCGTTGATCACGTCGATCATCGACTCACCGTCCACGTCGTCGTACAGATCAACACCGGCGTATTCGAGGAAAGTCGGCGCGTAATCGATGTTCTGAACCATGGAGTCAACCACGGTGCCTGGCTTGATCTGATTCGGGTACTGGATCAGCAGCGGCGTACGGAAAGACTCTTCGTACATGAAGCGCTTGTCGAACCAACCGTGCTCACCGGTGTAGAAGCCCTGATCCGAGGTGTACACCACGATGGTGTTGTCGGACAAACCATTGGCTTCCAAGTAATCCAAAACCTCACCCACGGACTCATCCACCGCAATGATGGTGGCCAGGTAGTCCTGCATGTAACGCTGGTACTTCCACAGCGCCATCTCTTCGTCAGACCAGTTGGCCTCGTTGGCGTTCATGTAGTCGTTGCGCGCTTGGTAAGCGTCGTTCCACTCTTTGTGCTGCTCATCCGTCATGCGCGCACGCAGGTGTGGCCAGATATCCTGACGCCACTCGGTCTCACCAACACCAGTAGTCATCTTCAGATCGTGACCTTCCTGCGAGTGCAGGTACAAGGTCATCTCCTGGTTCTTCGCCGCTTCGCGACCTTCCCAGTTATCGAAGTAAGTGTCCGGCACTGGGAACTCGACGTTCTCGAAGGTGCGGGTGTGACGCGGCGCTGGCATCCAGTTACGGTGCGGCGCTTTGTGGTGCATGATCAGCGCGAACGGCTTGGACTCATCGCGCAGCTCGTCCAGCCAGTTGATGGTCTTGTCGGTGATCATGTCCGTGGTGTAGCCGTGCTCAGTGTGCACACCCTCTGGGGTGATCCAATCCGGGTTGTAGTACTCACCCTGATCGTTCAGCAGTTCCCAGTGGTCCAGCTTGAAGCCATCTGGCAGCACGTTGATGTGCCACTTACCGATCGCAGCGGTGTTGTAACCGGCGTCGTGCAGGTGGTTGATCCAGGTGTCCTGGCTGCCATCAAAGGTCTGACCGTTGAAGTTAAAGCCGTTCTTATGACCAAACTTACCGGTGAACATCGCCGCACGGGACGGGCCACACAGGGAGTTGGTCACGAAGGAGTTGGTGAACAGGGCACCGTTTTGAGCAATACGATCGATGTTTGGCGTCGGCGCCAACTCGGCCAGATCACTGCCGTACGCGCTCAGGGCACGAACCGC
Source organism: Ferrimonas pelagia (assembly GCF_039543565.1). Classification (NCBI taxonomy): domain Bacteria; kingdom Pseudomonadati; phylum Pseudomonadota; class Gammaproteobacteria; order Alteromonadales; family Ferrimonadaceae; genus Ferrimonas; species Ferrimonas pelagia. Next base: position 133,536 of record NZ_BAABJZ010000003.1, read on the forward strand.
GTGGTCATCACTCATGATGTAGATGATGTTTGGACGCTGCTGCTCTACGGCAGATGCCTGCACGTCCACTTCCGCCGCTGGGCCGGAGCAACCGACCAGGGCAGAGGTACCGGCCAATAAAGCGGTACCTGTTGCTACTTTCTTCATATCGAGTACTACCTACTCTTGGTTTTATTGTACATGGGTGCCGCCAGACAGACCGAGATCGGCCCGACCGCACCCAATCCTAACTGTGTGCGCAATGAGCGAGCATAGCGCAGCGTTTCTTACCGGCGGGCCAGATTTACTCCGCCTTACACTCCATCAACACTCGCTGACAAAGCCGGCCGTTCTCTCCACCAAACTGGTTCGCCGCCGTTGGTATGAGTCCTCGGTGTTTGCAGCCCGCGCAGCATGGTCCAGCCGTCAACGGATACACCTCAATCAACCAGCGTGAAGCGGGCAGATCGCAGCTGATCCGATGCGGTGCCGATGAATAATTCAAACCGGCCCGGCTCCGCTCCCCATTGCATGTCTGCACGATAGAACGCCAGATCCGCCGCCGTCAGCGTAAAACTGACCACCTTCGATTCCCCAGGACCGAAGTGCAGCTTTTGGAAACCTTTCAGCTCTTTGACAGGGCGAGTGGCCGAGCCAACCCTTTGACGGGTATACAACTGCACCACTTCCTCGGCGGCATAATCGCCACTGTTGGTCACCCTGATCTGCGCGGTCAGGGCGCCATCCATCGACAGAGTGTCAGACGATAACTGAAGTTCACCATAATCAAACCGGGTATAACTCAAACCGTGACCAAAAGCATAAAGTGGCGTGTTTGGCGCATCGTCATAGCGGGATTTATAGTGCTCCTGGCGCTGCTTAGGGTTCGTCGCATCGTAAGGTCGACCGGTGTTCTTCATGTTGTAATAGATAGGCACCTGACCCACGCTGCGCGGAAAGGTCATCGGCAACTTGCCGGAGGGGACATGATCGCCGCTAAGCACATCCGCCAAGGCATGCCCGCCCATGGTGCCCGGATACCAGGCATGGAGGATGGCATCAACGTGTTGATCGGCCCATTGCAGATCATTGGGCCGACCGGACATCACCACTAACACCATCGGCTTGCCCAATTGTTTCAGTTCTTCCATCAGCGCCAATTGATTGCCCGGCAGGGACAAGGACACCCGAGACGAGGCCTCACCGGTCTGACGATCGTGCTCCCCCATCGCCAAGACGATCAGATCCGACCGCTTCGCCGCTTCAATGGCCGCTTGAAAGCCCTGCCGATTGCTTGGCGGCACATCATGCTTGTTGCTGGCGCCACGGGCGTAATGGATCGTCAACTCATCACCAAATCGCGCCTCCAATCCCTCTTTCAGCGTCACCGGACGATGACGACGATCGCCCGCGCCCGCCCAGTTCCCCACCATGTCTCGTTTGGAGTCGGCCAGAGGGCCGATCAAGGCAATGGCACCGAGCTTATCGGCTTGGAGCGGCAGGGTTTGATTGTCATTCTTTAGCAGGACAAACGATTTGCGGGCCGCCTCCCGCGCCAACGCCAGATTGTACTCTGACAGCACCTCGGTCTCGGCCCGCTGCGGATCCGAATAGCGATAGGGATCCTCAAACAGCCCCAGCCGCCATTTCATCTCCAACACCCGCCGCACCGAAGCGTCGATCTTCGCCTCAGAGACGCGCCCCTGCTCCACCAGCGTCGCCAGATGACGACTATAGAGCTGCCCCACCATGTCCATATCCACACCGGCATTGAGTGCCAGCTCGGTGGCATGGGCCTCGTCGCGAGCGTAACCGTGCGGCACCAGCTCATTGATGGCGGTGTAATCGCTGATCACCAACCCTTCAAAGCCCCACTGCTGACGCAAGATATCCGTCAGCAAACGCTGAGAACCGGTCGCCGGCACCCCATTCAGATCGTGAAAGGCCGTCATGAACGCCCCCACCCCGGCATCCAGCATCGCCTTAAAGGGCGGCAATTGGGTGGACCAAAGCTCCCTCTCCGACACATCGACGCTGTGATAATCCCGCCCCGCCTGTGCCAGGCCATAGCCGGCAAAGTGCTTCGCCGTGGCCATCAGGGTGTCGTTCGAGGCCAGATCCGCCCCCTGAAAGCCCTTAACCCGAGCCGCAGAGATCTTACTGACCAAATAGACGTCCTCTCCGGCTCCCTCAGAGACTCGGCCCCAACGCGGATCGCGAGTGATGTCCGCCATCGGCGCGAAGGTCCAGTTCACGCCTTCTGCAGCGGCTTCACGCGCTGCCACTGCGGCGGCGGCCTCGATCATCGCCAAATCCCAAGACGCGGCTTCGCCAATGGATTGGGGGAAGATGGTTTTGAAGCCATGCACCACGTCATAGCCGATCAGCAGCGGGATCCCCAAGCGGGACTCTTCCACTGCGATCCGTTGCAATGTTTGGCTCCACTTTGCGCCATAGTGATTGGAAACGGCGCCGATCTTACCCTCGCGGATCCGCTCTTGATGGTGATTGCTGATCGCCACACCATCCGCAGCAAACTGACCCACTTGCAGATCCAGCTGACCGATCTTCTCCGCCAACGTCATCCGCCCGATCAGAACATCGACAAAGGCATCCATCTGGGCCTTATCATCCTGCCAGTGCAGCTCGGATGCCGGTGACGCCGCCTTAATCGGGTTTAGGATCTGACCCGCATCCGACGCCATTGCCAGCGGCAACGCCATCGCACAGGACACCAGAAAAGAGAGGGTATATCGCTTCATCAAGGCTCATTGACTATCAAAAAGGAAGTGATGGACGCAGACATGACCGGGCCCAGGCAGGGCTCACACGGTGCCAAGGTCGGATGCCTTACAGCCAATAACGAGTCATACGCCACCAAATTGACGCTCACCTTACCGACTATTCCCGCCGTGTTCCGGCTGATTTACGTAGTCTTACACGCCGCTGTGAGCCTCGCCGATAAGCCGCCTCCCATTCAGCATCTGCCGGCACCGCATCGATCCCAGTCCGCTCCTGCCCTAGCCCGAAGCTCAGACAGAGGGGCAGCAACAGAGGGCAGCGGCAAATGCCCCCTTGATACGGCCAAGAAACCTTCCTCACCTAATGCTCCACAGGCCCCCTGTAAGATAACTTGCCGCTCCCATACTCCAGTCCAGAGTGGTCCGGTCCGCCGCAATACCTTATCGACGAACAAACCCAGGCCGTCGACGTTCGCATCGATCTGCGCTATTTCCAACTGCAGCTGCTCACCGATCACCTCGATTACCAAAAGGCCAGTCACTTTGGCGCCGCGCTGAGCCTGTCTTTGGTGTTGTAACCAGCGTCTGGCTCAGCCCAGACTGCGCCGGACGCGAACAACGTAAAAGGCACTGCCGAAGCAGTGCCTTTGATTGAACAAGCGTGGCCCTTAACGGATCAGTCGATCAGCTTGAAAGACAGACGCTGAACGTTGTCAGACGCCGTACCGACCATCACCTGGAAGTCACCGGGCTCGCTGCCCCAGCTCATATCGGCGCGGTAGAATGCCAAGTCATCCGCGGTCAGGGTGAAGCTCACCGTTTTGGTCTCGCCCGCGTCGAAGTGCACCTTGTCAAAGCCTTTGAGCTCCTGCACCGGGCGGGTGATAGAGCCCACCATCTGACGGGTGTACAGCTGAACCACCTCTTCACCCGCATGCTTGCCGGTGTTGGTGATCTCAACCGACACCGTCAGCTCGCCATCCAGGGTCAGGGTATCGGAGGACAGCGTGATCTCACCGTACTGGAAGTCGCTGTAGCTCAGGCCATGGCCGAAAGCGTACAATGGGCTGTTCGGCGCATCGTTGTAGCGGGTGGTGTATTCCTGACTGCGCACCTTTTGGGTCCACTCGTCGTGCGGACGGCCTGTACTCTTATGGTTATAGAACACCGGCACCTGACCCACGTTGTAGGGGAAGGTCATCGGCAGCTTGCCCGATGGGTTGTAGTCACCAAATAGCACATCGGCGATGGCGTGGCCCCCTGAGGTGCCCGGGTACCATGCGTGCAAAATGGCATCCAGGTTCTGGCTTTCCCAGCGCAGATCGTTCGGACGACCGGACTGGATCACAGCCACCATTGGCTTGCCCAGAGGCTTCAGAGCCTTCATCAGCTCGATCTGATTCCCCGGCAGCTGCAGATCGGTACGAGACGCCGCCTCACCGGAGAACGCCTCCTGCTCACCGATCGCCAGCACGATCACGTCGGACTGCTTGGCCAGCTTCACCGCCTCGTCGATCTGCTTCTGCAACGCGGCATCATCGCGGGTTTGACGAGCGACATAGTTAAAGCGGTCGTGAGCGAAAGGACTACCCTCTTCACGCAGGAAAGCATAGGTCGCCCCCTTGGCTACGTTCACCTTCACCTTGCCTTCCAGCCGCTCTTCTAGGCCCTGTTTTAGGGTGATCACATGATCCAGATGAGCCGGACCCGCACCGGCCCAGTTGCCGATCATGTCGCGCTTGCTGTCCGCCAATGGACCGATCAGAGCAATGGTTCTGAGCTCATCCTGGTTCAGCGGCAGGGCATTATTATCGTTCTTCAGCAGCACCATGGAACGACGGGCCGCATCACGAGCCAGCGCCTTGTTGTCGTCGGATAAGATCTCCTTCTCGGCACGGGCCATATCGAAGTAGCGGTAGGGATCCTCAAACAGACCCAGACGCCACTTCATCTCCAAGATCAGGCGAACAGAATGGTCGATCTTGCTCTCATCCACCTTACCTTCCTCGATCAACTCTTCGAGGTAGTTAATGTAGGTGCGACCCACCATGTCCATATCGGCACCGGCGTTGAAGGCGATCTCAGCGGCGTGTTTATCGTCACGGGCGTAGCCGTGCGGTACCAACTCGTTGACCGCGGTGTAATCAGTCACCACGAAACCTTCAAAGCCCCACTTGTCCCGCAGCACGTCTGTTAACAGGAACTTGGAGCCGGTCGCTGGCGTGCCATTAAGATCGTTAAACGAGGTCATAAAGGTGGCCACACCGGCATCCACCATCGCCTTGAACTGGGGCATCTGAGTGGTCCACAACTCATGTTCAGACACGTCAGTGGTGTGGTAGTCACGACCGCCCTGAGCCAGACCGTAGCCAACGAAGTGCTTGGCCGTCGCCAGCATGGTGTCGTGCTTGGACAGATCGTCGCCCTGGAACCCCTGTACCCGGGCCACGGACATCACCGAGGTCAGGTAGGTGTCTTCCCCCACCGCTTCGGAGACCCGGCCCCAACGTGGATCGCGCACCAGATCGGCCATCGGCGCAAAGGTCCACATAATGCCATCGGCGGTCGCTTCGCGGGCTGCGATCTTGGCACCCAGCTTCACCAATTCAGGGTCCCAAGAGGCCACTTCACCCAGAGACTGAGGGAAGATGGTTTTATGACCGTGGATGATATCGTGGGCGATCATTAGCGGCACACCCAGCCGGGTCTCTTCTACCGCCATCTGCTGCAGGGAGCGGGCAAAGTCAGCACCGTAGGAATTAAACACCGCACCGACCTGACCACGTTTGATCTGGTTCTCATAGTCCTCATTCACAAAGGGGCCGGTGTTGTTGCGAAAGCCCGACTGCAGATCCAACTGGCCGATCTTCTCTTGCAAGGTCATCTTGCCGATCAGCTCGGAGATGAAGGCATCCATCTTGGCCTTATCGTCTTTCCACACAGCCACGGAGGCGGGGACGTCGGCGCGGGCCGGCTCCAACACTTGGCCGGCATTGGACGCCAGGGCGCTGGAGGCGACGGGCGCAACCAGCGCCGCAGACACCATCAGGGGCAAAAAACGCAATTTCATGGGAGGTGCTCTCTTATCATTATCGAATTCGGTATCTAGGCTTCGCCAGCCGTTAGCATCCTGAGTGCTAAATCTGCCGTTCGGCCCGTGTCCTTTATACCAAATTCGTCACGCGAAGGCGGTTCGACTCGTCATTTCAGAACACTTTGGGGCATTAATCACATTCACCCTCAAAGTGAGACCCACCGAACTTCGAAACCAACTTAGCTGACTAACTTGAAAGCAAAAAAAGGCGCTGCTGATGCAGCGCCTTCGCGTCTCAATGGCCTAAGCCAATGGAATATCAGTCGATCAGCTTGAAAGACAGACGCTGAACGTTGTCAGACGCCGTACCGACCATCACCTGGAAGTCACCGGGCTCGCTGCCCCAGCTCATATCGGCGCGGTAGAATGCCAAGTCATCTGCGGTCAGGGTGAAGCTCACCATTTTGGTTTCACCCGCGTCGAAGTGCACCTTGTCAAAGCCTTTGAGCTCCTGCACCGGACGGGTGATGGAGCCCACCATCTGACGGGTGTACAGCTGAACCACCTCTTCACCCGCATGCTTGCCGTTGTTGGTGATCTCAACCGACACCGTTAGCTCGCCATCCAGGGTCAGGGTGTCCGAGGACAGCGTCATCTCACCATACTGGAACTCGCTGTAGCTCAGGCCATGACCAAACGCATACAGTGGCGTGTTCGGGCTGTCGTCGTAACGGCTCTTGTAATGCTCCTGGCGCTGATTCGGGTTATCCGCATAGTAGGGGCGGCCGGTGTTCTTCATGTTGTAGTAGATCGGCACCTGACCGACGCTGCGCGGGAAGGTCATCGGCAGCTTGCCAGACGGATTGGCGTGACCCAGCAGGATATCGGCCACCGCCGGACCGCCCATGGTGCCCGGGTACCAGGCATGGACGATGGCATCCAGGTTTTCATGCTCCCAGCTCAAGTCGTTGGGACGACCGGAGAACACCACGCCGACCATCGGCTTACCCAGCTTCTTCAGCTCGATCATCAGCTCGCGCTGATTGCCCGGCAGGGTCAACTCGACCCGGGAGGCCGCTTCGCCGGACATGCCCTGGTGCTCACCGATCGCCAGCACGATCACATCGGACTGCTTGGCGATCTTCACCGCTTCGGCAATGTCCGCAGCCAGTTTCGGATCGTTCGGATCGGCGTACGTCACCATATGATCGGCACGGGACTCGGCAAACGCCGCATCGGCAAAGAAGTTGAAGGACGCACCTTTGGTGGTGTGCAGCTCGGCCTTATCGCCGATCGCCGCCTCCAGGCCACGTTTCACCCCGATCGGCTTGGAGCGGCCACCCCGGGCGCGCCAGTTGCCGATCATGATGCTGTCAAAATCCGCCAAGGGGCCGATCAGCGCGATGTTGTCGAGCGTGTCCAGATCCAGCGGCAGCGTCTGGTTATCGTTTTTCAGCAGCACCATGGAGCGGCGTGCAGCATCCTGACTCGCTTCCAGATGCTCGGCGGCCAACAGGGTATCTTTGGCACGCTGCTCATCGAAGTAACGGTAAGGATCCTCAAACAAACCCAGTCGCCATTTCATCTCCAGAATACGGCGCACCGAGGTATCGATGGTGTCCATCGATACCTTGCCCTCATTCACCAGTTCCTCCATGTAGCCCAGATAGAGCTGGCCCACCATGTCCATGTCGGCGCCGGCGTTAAAGGCGATCTCCGCCGCGTGCTTGTCATCGCGGGCATAGCCATGAGGCACCAGTTCATTGATGGCGGTGTAATCGGTCACCACAAAGCCTTCGAAGCCCCATTGATCGCGCAGCACATCAGTGAGCAGGAACTTGGAGCCGGAGGCCGGCGTACCATTGAGATCGTTAAACGAGGTCATAAAGGTGGCGACACCGGCATCGACCATCGCCTTAAACGGCGGCATCTGGGTGGTCCACAGCTCATGCTCGGACACATCCGTGGTGTGGTAATCCCGGCCCGCCTGAGACAGGCCATAGCCAACAAAGTGCTTGGCGGTCGCAGCAACCGTATCAATGGCGGCCAGATCGTCGCCCTGGAAGCCCTCGACTCGGGCAACGGACAGGACGGTATTCAGATACACATCCTCACCAGCACCCTCGGACACCCGGCCCCAGCGCGGATCGCGGGTGATGTCGGCCATCGGCGCAAAGGTCCACATCACGCCATCGGCGGCGGTCTCTTTCGCAGCGATACGCGCACCCTGCTTGACCAGCTCAGGATCCCAGGAGGCGGCCTCACCGATGGACTGGGGGAACATGGTCATATGACCGTGGATCACGTCATAGCCAAACAGCAGCGGGATCCCCAACCGGCTGTTCTCCACCGCCAACTGTTGCAGCGTGCGATTGAACTTGGGCTCAAAAGCGTTAAACACCCCGCCAACCCGCCCGGCACGAACCAGTTTTTCATACTCGGCATTGACGGTACCGCCGGTGCGATCACGGACACTGGTCTGCAGATCCAACTGGCCGATCTTCTCGCTCAGCGTCATCTTGGCCATCAGTTCATCGATGAAGGTATCCATGGCGGCTTTATCGTCTTTCCAAACGCCCACCGAAACGGGCACTTCAGCTTTGTGAGGGTTAAGCAAACGGCCAGCGTCGGTCGCCATGGCGGCTGGCGCGGCCAAAGCGGTGGAGATAAGGAGCGTTAAGATCTTTTGTTTCATTGCAGCATTAGCTCTTATTTTTCATTGTTATCAAAGCAGGAGTCTGACGCCCCTGCAGGCGCTATCCTGTCCTGTTATAGCCAAGCCTTGCGCGCATGCCAGAAACTTTACCAACAATCACGTTCAATCAAGCCGAGCCCACCTAAACCCACCAAACGCGCATAAAAAAGGCGCTGCAGATGCAGCGCCTTCGTGTCTCAATGGCCTAAGCCAATGGAATATTAGTCAACCAGTTTGAAAGGCAGACGCTGAACGTTGTCAGACGCGGTACCTACCATCACCTGGAAGTCGCCCGCTTCGGCGCCCCAGCTCATATCTGCACGGTAGAAGGACAGATCTTCCGCAGTCAGAGTGAAGGTAATGGTCTTGGTTTCGCCGGCTGCGAAGTTCACCTTCTGGAAACCTTTCAGCTCCTGTACCGGACGGGTAACAGAGCCAACCATCTGACGGGTGTACAGCTGGACAACCTCTTCACCGGCGTGCTTGCCCGCGTTGGTTACGTCAACAGACACAGTCAGCTCACCGTCCATTTTCAGGTGATCGGAAGACAGCTTCACTTCACCGTACTGGAAGTCGGCGTAGCTCAGGCCGTGACCGAACGCGTACAGAGGCGAGTTTGGCGAGTCATCGTAACGAGACTTGTAGTGCTCCTGACGCTGGTTCGGGTTTTCCGCATTGTACGGACGACCGGTGTTCTTCATGTTGTAGTACAGAGGGATCTGACCAACAGAACGTGGGAAGGTCATCGGCAGCTTACCGGATGGGCTGAAATCACCCACCAGCAGATCGGAGATCGCGTGACCACCGGAGGTACCTGGGTACCAAGCGTGCAGGATGGCATCCAGGTTCTGATGCTCCCAGCTCAGATCGTTAGGACGACCAGAGAACAGAACGCCAACCATTGGCTTGCCCAGTTTCTTCAGCTCTTCCATCAGCTCACGCTGAGTACCCGGCAGGGTGATCTCAACACGGGAAGCGGCTTCACCGGACATGCGTTGCTCTTCACCGATGGCAAGAACAATCACGTCAGACTTCTTGGCGGCCTTAACGGCTTCCTTGATCATCTTGGCGTGAGCAGGCTTACCGATCACGTCACGACCCACAGAGCGGATCCCAACGTGAGGAGAGGTATCACCTTCCGCGTGCAGGTGAGCGTAGGTCGCACCCTGAGCGTAGTTGATGGTGACGTTGTCACCCAGACGCGCTTCCAGACCCTCTTTCAGAGACACTGGCTGCTTACGACGGTCACCGGCACCAGCCCAGTTACCGATCATGTCTTTCTTGTTGTCGGCCAAAGGACCGATCAGCGCGATGGAGTTGATGTCATCCAGCGCCAAAGGCAGAGCCGCATTGTCGTTCTTCAGCAGAACCGCAGACTTACGAGCCGCATCACGAGCCAGCTCCAGGTTTTCTGCAGTCAGGATATCGCGATCAGCACGCTCTTTGTCGAAGTAGCGGTACGGATCTTCGAACAGACCCAGACGCCATTTCATTTCCAGGATCAGACGCACGGAGTGGTCGATCTTCTCCATGGAAACCTTGCCTTCTTCAACCAGCTCCGCCATGTAATCCATGTAGGACTTGCCTACCATGTCCATGTCGGCACCGGCGTTGAACGCGATCTCAGCGGCGTGCTTGTCATCACGGGCGTAACCGTGTGGCACCAGCTCGTTTACTGCAGTGTAATCGGTTACCACGAAGCCTTCGAAGCCCCACTGATCACGCAGAACGTCGGTCAGCAAGTACTTAGAACCGGAAGCCGGGATCCCGTTCAGATCGTTAAAGGAGGTCATGAAGGTGGCAACACCAGCGTCAACCATGGCCTTAAACGGAGGCATCTGCTGGGTCCACAGCTCATGCTCGGAGATATCGGTGCTGTGGTAATCACGACCGCCTTGGGACAGACCGTAGCCAACGAAGTGCTTGGCGGTCGCTGCCATGGTGGTCGGAGAAGCCAGATCATCGCCCTGGAAACCCTGTACACGGGCAACGGACATCTTGGTCGCCAGGTATACGTCTTCACCCGGCGCTTCGGACACACGGCCCCAGCGTGGATCGCGAACCAGATCGGCCATCGGCGCGAAGGTCCACATGATGCCATCGGCGGTCGCTTCTTTCGCAGCGATCTCAGCGCCTAAGCGAGCCACTTCCAGATCCCAAGACGCCACTTCACCCAGAGACTGAGGGAAGATGGTCTTGTGGCCGTGGATGATGTCGTGACCGATGATGATTGGAATGCCCAGACGGGATTCCTCAACGGCACGCTTCTGCAACGGGTAAGCACGCTCGTAGGTGAAGTTGTTAAAGATAGAACCGACTTTACCTTCGGCAACCCAGTCTTCGTACTCATAGTTCACCAGAGAACCGGTGTTGGCCATGATCCCGGACTGCAGATCCAACTGACCGATCTTTTCGTCCAAGGTCATCTTGGCCATCAGATCAGTGATGAAGGCGTCCATCTTGGCTTTGTCGTCTTTCCAAACGGCAACAGAAGCCTTTTCGCCCATAACAGGGCTCAGTACAGCACCAGCATCGGCTGCCATGGCAGCTGGCATCGCCAGGGTGCTGGAGATCAGCAAAGGTAAAATACGTCGTTTCATAACAACTCTTCGATTAATTATCGTTGGTATTCATCTTTCGGTGTTGCCACCCAAGGATGAGGAAAATGTGCTTTCGAACGCTGATCTTTGCTCGGCGCTTGCCGATGCTCAGATCCCCGTTGCGAAGGTAAATTTGCGAACAAGCTTACCGACTCTTTGCGCCCAGTTCTGGCGCATTTACGCTTTCTTACACGGCGGTGTGATAGCCAGCAAAGTGGCACCCTTTTTACTCACCAGAGTGTGATCTCACCGTCAATTTTGACGGTTTGCTTTCATCCTATGTCGGCCAACACCAAGGCATTCACTGGCATTTCAATGGCAGAGTCACAAAGCCCCACCGTTTTGCAGCCACGATCAAACGCAGACTCGAAAACATCCGCGCGCGATCGCGCCCAAACACCAGTCGAGCGTTACTTAGCGACACTTAAGGGCAGTACGTTCAGGTGCGCCATCAACAAAAAAGGGCCGAACATCGGCCCTTTTCTCATGTCACTGAACAGGCGTTCAGTCCACCAAGGTAAACTCAGCTTTCTGTACCTGATCGGATGCGGTGCCCACGAAGACGTGGAAGTCACCGGCTTCACTGCCCCAGTTCAGACCGGCGCGGTAGAACGCCAGATCCTCGGCGGTCAGGGTAAAGGAGATGGTCTTGGTTTCACCTTTTTCAAAGTGCACCTTCTCAAAGCCCTTCAGCTCCTGAACCGGACGGGTGGTGGAAGCCACCAGCTGACGGGTGTACAGCTGAACCACTTCCTCACCGGCGAAGTCGCCGCTGTTGGTGATATCCACAGAAACGGTCAGTTCGCCGTCCATGGTCAGGGTGTCGGAGGACAGGGTGATCTCACTGTACTCGAAGTTGGTGTAGCTCAGACCATGACCGAATGCGTACAGCGGGCTGTTCGGAGAATCATCGTAGCGAGACTTGTAGTGCTCCTGACGCTGGTTCTCGTTATCCGCGTTGTACGGACGACCGGTGTTCTTCATGTTGTAGTACAACGGGATCTGACCAACAGAGCGTGGGAAGGTCATCGGCAGCTTACCGGATGGGTTGTAGTCACCCACCAGCAGATCGGCGATGGCGTGACCACCGGAGGTACCTGGGTACCAAGCGTGCAGGATCGCATCCAGGTTGGCTTGCTCCCACTGCAGATCATTTGGACGACCGGAGAACAGCACGCCAATCATCGGCTTGCCCAGTTTCTTCAGCTCGATCATCAGCTCACGCTGGTTGCCTGGCAGGGTCAGCTCGACGCGGGAGGAAGCCTCACCGGACATGCGCTGATCTTCACCAATGGCCAGAACGATCACATCAGACTTCTCCGCAGCGGCAACCGCTTCGGCGATCATCGCAGCCAACTCAGCCTCAGACTGCTGGTTGTAACCCACCATGTGATCGGCACGGGACTCGGCAAAGTCGGCGTCAACCATAAAGTCGTAGGTGGCACCGGTGGCGTAGTTGATGGCAACCTTGTCACCCAGGCGTGCTTCCAAACCGGACTTCACAGACACTGGCACGGTTTCACGGTCACCGGCCGCAGCCCAGTTACCGATCATGTCACGCTTGTTATCCGCCAATGGGCCGATCAAAGCGATAGAGCTCAGCTCGTCCAGTTTCAGTGGCAGGGCCGCGTTGTCGTTCTTCAGCAGAACCGCAGATTTACGGGCCGCATCACGAGCCAGCTCCAGGTTTTCAGCAGACAGGATCTCCTGCTCAGCACGCTGCTCGTCGAAGTACATGTACGGATCTTCAAACAGACCCAGACGCCACTTCATCTCGAGGATCAGGCGCACGGAGTGATCGATCTGCTCGATCGACACCTTGCCTTCGTCCAGCAACTCTTCCATGTAATCCAGGTAGACGCGGCCTACCATGTCCATGTCAGCGCCGGCGTTAAACGCGATCTCAGCGGCGTGCTTATCATCACGGGCAAAACCGTGCGGCACCAGCTCATTGATGGCGGTGTAGTCGGTCACGACGAAGCCTTCGAAGCCCCACTGATCGCGCAGGATATCGGTCAGCAGCTCTTTCGAACCGGTCGCCGGAATGCCGTTCAAATCATTAAAGGCAGTCATAAAGGTGGCAACGCCAGCGTCAACCATCGCTTTAAACGGCGGCAGCTGGGTGGTCCACAGCTCTTGCAGAGACACATCGGTGCTGTGGTAATCACGGCCGCCCTGAGCCAGACCGTAACCCACAAAGTGCTTGGCGGTCGCCAGTACGGTATCGGTGGCGCCCAGATCGTCGCCCTGGAAACCGTGCACACGGGCAACGGACATCAGGGTGTTCAGGTACACATCTTCACCGGCAGACTCGGACACTCGGCCCCAGCGTGGATCGCGGGCGATGTCGGCCATCGGCGCAAAGGTCCACATGATGCCGTCGGCAGCGGCTTCACGGGCCGCCACGCGGGCACCCACTTCCGCCACTTCCAGATCCCAGGACGCCACTTCACCCAGCGACTGAGGGAAGATGGTCTTGTGACCGTGGATCACGTCGTAACCAAACAGCATCGGAATGCCCAGACGGGTCTCTTCCACAGCCATCTTCTGCAGGTTGCGGTTGAAGTCCGGCTCATAGGCGTTGAATACCGCACCGACGTGACCGTCTTTGATCTGCTGCTCGTAGTCTTCGTTGATGGAAGGCCCGGTCAGATCACGGAAGCTGGTTTGCAGATCCAACTGGCCGATCTTCTCTTTCAGGGTCATCTTGCCGATCAGCTCATCGATGAAGGTATCCATCTTGGCTTTATCGTCGTTCCAATGGGAAACCGACGCGCCCACTTCAGCACGGACTGGGTTCAGTACGCCGGCAGGGCTGGTATCGAATTCGGTGGTGGCATTAGCTTGGGCACTGGCTTGATCCGCCGCGGGCGAGCAGGCGGCAAGACCACCGACCAGAGCGCAGGCGATCATCGCCGGTAAAATTTTCTTTTTCATGTAGGCTCGTTTGATGAGTTAGTTCCATGGAGGAGGCTGGGGAGCGGTGCGATCCGCACAACAGCAACGTCGTTTGTTTACGTCATTTATAGCCAGCCCCATTCAGCCAATCGCATTTATAGCAATAATTGACGCCTGAATGCAGATCATTGAAAGAAACAATCCTACATTACTGGCGAGATCACAGTTTCCCCTTTCATTGCAAACACCTACGTATCCTTTTCGATCCGCCATCGAGCGCCGCCACGGCGCCGCCGTGTTCTACGCATAAAAAAACCGAAGCCGGAAGGGCTTCGGTTTTTGGGGGCGAGCACCGAGAGACTCAATACCGGCTCTCGAGACTCAACGCTGTTGTCACAGCAGCCCTTAGTGGGCGTTATCGCGCTCAGGCTTATCCAGCACCATATGCTCTGGGAAGTCTGCGGCTTTCTCACCACCACGGACGCGGTAGCGCTTGTTGCGCTCCCAACCGTGCGGCTTGTTCATCGGGATATCCATGCCACCGGCTTCCGACAGGATCTCAAACAGCGCGTCCTGCATCTCTTCGATCTTCGCTTTGTACTTAGGATCGGCGATCAGGTTGTTGGTCTCGCGCGGATCTTCCTGCAGATCGTACAGCTCGTCGGTATCCCACAGACCGTAGTAAGTGGTGTACTTATAGCGATCGCCACGCAGGGAGAACACAGTCGGCGACTGCGGGAAGTTCTTTTCCCAGTAGTAGACGTAGAGGAAGTAGTCGCGCCACTCGATCTCCTTGCCCTGCGCCAGCGGAATGTAGCTTTGACCGTCCATGTAGTCCGGGGTCTTCAGGCCTGCCGCCTCGAAGAAGGTCGGCGCGATATCGATGTTGGCCACCACCTCGGAAACGGTCTGGCCGCCCTCCACCTTGGATGGCCACTGCATCACCATCGGCACGCGGATAGACGGCTCGTAGGCCACGCGCTTGTCGATCAGGCCGTGCTCACCGAACATAAAGCCGTTGTCACCCATGTAGATGATCAGCGTGTCTTCGTACACGCCCATCTCTTTCAGGGTCTCTTTGACCATGCCAATGCCTTCGTCCACGGAGGCGAACGCTTCGGCGTAGTTCTGGTAGTAGGTGGTGATATCCACCTCGGAGTGATACGGGAAGTCCATACCGTGCCAGGAGTTACGCTGATCGCGCAGCCAGCGCGGCGTGTTCGGGCCGTAATCGGTCGGCTTATGATTCTCCGGCAGTTCAACCTTACCGTCGTACATGCCGACGTGACGCTCGGCCGGGGTGAAGTTAGCGTGGACCGCCTTGTGCGACAGGTACAGCATAAATGGCTGATCAGAGCCCTCTTGCTCTTTCAACCAATTTACCGCGTGCTCATTGAGCATGTCGGTGATGTAACCCGTCTGCTCGATGCGACCGCCATTGAGGTTCAGGGTGTAACCCTCGTACGGCGGGTAGTATTCGCCCTGCCCTTCGAAGCTCATCCAGTGGTCGAAACCAGCACGGGGGTGATCCGACTCCTCGCCCATGTGCCACTTGCCCATCAGCGCGGTGTTGTAGCCGGCCTTCTGCAGGAACTGGGAGAAGTAGACGATGTCGTCCGGCTCTTCGCGCTGGTTGTCGATCACCCGGTGCTTGTGGGTGTACAGGCCGGTGAGGATGGACGCCCGGCTCGGGGAGCACAGCGCCGTGGTCACAAAGGCGTTCTCCAGGTGCACACCCTCGGCGGCAATGGAGTCCAGATGCGGGGTTTTCATGAACGGGTGGTCCATAAAGCCCATGGCATCGTAGCGGTGATCATCGGTCAGGATGAACACGATGTTGTGCTGTTTCGCACCTGGGATCTTTTCGATCTCAATGGTTTCTGGAAACACAGAAGCCACGGCTGGCGCAGCGGCCAGGCTGGCCAGCACCAGGGAAGCGGTGACGGTTTTGTGCATGTTAGTCTCTTCTTTTCATTATTATCATGACGGGATACCGTCGGCAGCGCCGATGATATCCCGCTCATGGTCAAGCTGGCGACGAGCCAAGCGGTGAACTCC
This sequence comes from Ferrimonas pelagia, assembly GCF_039543565.1. Classification (NCBI taxonomy): domain Bacteria; kingdom Pseudomonadati; phylum Pseudomonadota; class Gammaproteobacteria; order Alteromonadales; family Ferrimonadaceae; genus Ferrimonas; species Ferrimonas pelagia. The sequence goes on from NZ_BAABJZ010000003.1 coordinate 149,541, forward strand.
GTTACCGATAGCGCATCACAGCAAGCGGGATCACTCGACAACGCGGATCACCTTGCCGTCTTCGTAGCTGTCCGGGAACATCTCGTCCAGCTTATACTTGGCGCCCTTGTACTCCTGCAGCACCATGTCACGCCACTCATCCATCGGTGGCACCGCGTATTGCGCTTCCAACTCCTGCAGGCGGGTTCTCAAACGGGCGATCTCACCGGCGTATTCCGGGTTATCGATGGCGTTGTTCACCTCCAGCGGATCCTTGCTCAGATCGTAAAACTCCCACTCATCGCCCGGGTGGTAGAAATGCATCAGCTTGTAGCGATCGTCCCGTACCCCATAGTGACGATGTACCATGTGGAAGCCCGGGAACTCATAGAAGTGGTAGTACAGCGCATCGCGAGCCTGGTCGCTGTTCCCAGCAAGCACCTCAACCATGGACTGGCCGTCGACGTCGTCGTACAACTCAACCCCGGCGTACTCCATGAAGGTCGGTGCATAATCGATGTTCTGCACCATAGCGTCCACTACGGTACCCGCTTCGATCTTGGCCGGATACTGCATCACCAACGGCGTGCGGAACGACTCTTCATACATGAAGCGCTTGTCGAAGAAGCCATGCTCACCGGTGAAGAAGCCCTGATCCGAGGTGTACACCACGATGGTGTTTTCGGTCAGGCCGTTGGCATCTAGGTAATCCAGCACCTCACCCACGGACTCATCGACGGAGATGATGGTGGCCAGGTAGTCCTGCATGTAACGCTGGTACTTCCACAGCGCCATCTCTTCGTCGGACCAGTTGGCCTCGTTGGCGTTCATGTAGTCGTTACGCGCTTGGTACGCATCGTCCCACTCTTTGCGCTGCTCATCGGTCAGACGGGCGAACAAGTGCGGCCAGATATCCTGACGCCACTCGCTCTCACCCACGCCGGTGGTCATCTTCAGATCGTGCCCTTCCTGCGAGTGCAGGTAGATGGTCATCTCCTGCTCAGCTGCGGCCTGACGACCTTCCCAGTCATCGAAGTAGGTCTGTGGCACCGGGAACTCGACGTTCTCAAAGGTGCGGGTGTGACGCGGCGCAGGCATCCAGTTACGGTGCGGCGCTTTGTGGTGCATGATCAGCGCAAACGGCTTGGACTCATCTCGCTGCTCGTCCAGCCAGGAGAGGGTCTTGTCGGTGATCAGATCCGTGGTGTAGCCGTATTCGGTGTGCACACCGTCGGCGGTGATCCAATCCGGGTTGTAGTACTCGCCCTGATCGTTAAGGATCTCCCAGTGGTCCAACTTAAAGCCCTTCGGCGTCAGGTTGATGTGCCACTTACCAATAGCCGCCGTGGTGTAACCCGCGTCGTGCAGGGCGTTCACCCAGATATCCTGGCTGCCATCGAACTCCTGACCGTTAAAGTTAAAGCCGTTCTTGTGACCAAACTTACCGGTGAACATCGCCGCGCGGGAAGGGCCGCACAGGGAGTTGGTCACAAAGGAGTTGGTGAACAGAGCCCCGTTTTGCGCAATACGATCGATGTTTGGCGTCGGCGCCAACTCGGCCAGATCACTGCCGTACGCGCTCAGGGCACGAACCGCGTGGTCATCACTCATGATGTAGATGATGTTTGGACGCTGCTCGTCGCCTTGAGCGACATTGCTCGTTGCCTCTTCAGCAGTGCCAGAGCACCCCGCCAAGACCGCCGAGCCCGCCAGAACGGCGCAGCCTGGGATCAGTTTCTTTATTGTTTCCACAATCTTTACTCCAATGATGTTGTGGTTAATCGAAACGATTTGAGCGCCCCAGCGCCCACCTCTAGCGGCGCTGGGGCCTTTGATCATGAGAACGCCTTGCCAGGCTCACATTCGCATGGCAATCCGTCTTGCCGGAGCAAAACCGCCCCCATAAAAAAACCGGCGGGCCACCCGTCGCCTCGCACGTATGCAGAAGGGATACCAGGGGATTCCGCCGGTATAAGGAACTCCATTCCTTCGGTGTTAGTGTGTGATTAAGCGCTGCCCCCATGCCCCCATGCCCCCGTTATCCTTACGGCTCGCGTCTTAGGGATCGTGACTGGTATACACGTTCAGCAGCAAGTGAGTCTCGATAAAGAGTCCTCATGAACACATGAGCCATATAGCCAACGGAATTGCAGCGATTACCGTCAGTGATTGTGAAATGACGTTGTGCTGTTGATCGACAGAAATAATTTTTAACTCACCCACTTCCGACACAAGTGGTGCCCGCGACTTACGCAGTGCGCCAGACTGACCTGCACCAAGGAGGCTGTGACGGTATTTTGCACGCGTATCTCGAATGCTCACTCGTAGACTTGGCTTGCATTGCATTGCAGAGGGTCGCCGATAATAACCTGAAGCCCTTTCACTCTTCGGTGACCAATGTAGTGAACACCATTACCAAAATGAACTCCCCACTAGGTTCACCAACTCAAATACTTCCACTTGCGAAACAACAAGACCTTCGCTATTGAGGGAACCGCCAAGTGCCGGTCTGCGGTGGATCACAGATTCGTAAAATGCTACGTGACCCTGGTCACGCGACACACTTACCAACCCAACCAACATGGAATTAGAACCTTCAAACCCAAAAGAATAAGCCACTGTTAATTAATGGTTTAATGTCCAATGTTGCCGTGCGAGCACAGTTCGAACGCCTATTGACAAATCTGCTCACATGGGACTAAATCAGCACCAGAAGCGAGTTCGGCCCGTGAATTGCGCCTCGTTATTATAAAAAGTCATTTAGGTAAGATTCCCATGAAACACTTCAAGCTTTCTGCACTGACCGTCATTATCGGTGCCTCACTCACCGGCTGTGGTTTCGAATTCGAACAGGTTCCCACCCCTCTTCCACCAGTTGAGTGCTATGACACAGATATCGAAGATTGCCAGCCCCTGCCACCAGCCAGTTCCAAGCTGGTGCGCTTAGCCACCCTACCCGATAATGCCCAGGTGGCTGGCTTGACAGTCGACAGTGACGGTAAACTGTTCTTGAATGTACGGAATCCCCGCACCAACAGCTCTTACGAACCCAATAACGCGCATGTCGGCTATTTTGCCGACACTAACGTGTCTGACTTGCCGCTGGAGATCCTCTCCCTAAGCTACCCACAAAACGCCGAGGTGAATCAACTGCGAGTCAGCGCAGAGCTGGGTGATTATGTTGAACTGGCCCGAGCACGCAGCGGCATCGACGGCAGCATTAACTTAGGTCTGGTACCCAAGGTGAAAGGGGCGGGTAACATGTCCGTTAACCAAAACCTGACCTTCAATGCCCTACTTGAGGATGAAACGGGTCATACTGCCACCCTGTACACAGGTCTGCTGGCTAACCCCGCCGCACTGAATAAGTTTGACTTGGTGCGCAACGACGACAATCAGTGGGAAGCGATCTCGCTGGATCCGATGAATTTGGGCCAAGACAGCGACAATGCAGCCGAACACAGCGGCATCATTGGTCTATCCGGGGGGATGATCAGCCCTTGGGGCACTGTGATCGCCAGCGAGATGTTCAACAACTTCAACGGTCTGGCCTCCGGTAACCAAGAGTGGAACAAAGATGGTGGTTCCAACACTGCCTCTAATACTCAGGTTAACCGCTTGTATCAGTTCAATGACAATGATCAGAGCCGTTTCCCTAATCCTTACCGTTACGGCTACATCACTGAAGTCGATGGTGAAGGCAACATGACGAAGCACTACGCCATGGGTCGCGCCAATCATGGTGAACTGGCGCTAATGCCAGATAACCGCACCGTGTTCTACAGCGCCGGCGGTGACAATGGTGTGTTGCTGAAATTTGTTGCCGATGAAGCGGGTGATCTGAGCAGTGGTACCGTATTCGGTGCCAAGGTGACGCAAAGTGCTGACACCGATCCAGCCGAAGCAACCTTCAGCGTCGCATGGCTGCCGCTGTACAGTGCCAGCAACGACGAGGTGGAAGCCTGGATCTCCAAGTGGGACGACATCAACATGGCCGATTTCGACCAGAATGAGGCCGCAGGCCATGAAGATGCCAGCTCCTTCCTAACCCTGAACGATCTCGCCGATTGGCAAAACGGCGAGAGCATCTTCCGTGCCCACGATCAGGGTGGCAACTATGTAACAGGAAGCCGAGATGGCCGTCTGGACATGGACGGCGTCGTTCAGATCCTAGAACTGAACCATGCGCAACTGAATGGCGACGAAGAGGAAGGCAAAGAGCAAGCCCAACCCACCGCCGAGTGGGGTCAGATCCACGGGATCAGCTACAACGTCAACCGCCTAAAAAGCGCCCAAGCCGGTGAGGGTGATATCGACACAGCCCACATCTACTTCTCCATCGGTGACTTTACTGGCCAAATGAGCCAGGAAGGTGACATTACCGTGGATGATACCATCGGTTGGTGTGGCGGGATCTACCGCATGCCCATCGATGTGTCCGAAATCGATGGGGAATACCAGTACGATATCTCCGTCATTGAGCCGGTACTGATGGGCGGTGAAGACAACGCGGCAGCCGGTAACAACCTGCGCTGTCCGCAGTCCCTGCCAGCCCAGGTCAACAACATTGAGGTACTGGACAATGGCGACCTGCTGCTCGGTGAAGGTATCGCCGGCCGCGCCAACGGAGCACAGAAAAACCGCTCCCTGTGGCTGTTCCGCCCAGACGCGGTAGAAATGGACGGCAAGTAAGTCGCTACTTATCAAACCGTTATAGATAGAGCGCCGCCGGTCGAAAGACCGGCGGCGCTTTTGGTACTTAAGCCCAAACGGTAACCCCCATCGACATGCCCAGCCTGACTGCTGGCGCGACTAAATCGCTTCCAATGAAGCGCTCTTTACTGTCTCCTCTTACCAATAGGTTTAAGTCACCGTATCCCGGTCTCTCGCAGCTCGGCCATGCCAGCGCACTCAGTCACAATGAAACACCTTGTCGCCTGAATGTTCTAGCCTCATTTCTCTGGCTCGATTTCCATCGGAATACACACCAAACTGCATTTCCCGTCAGGGAAATCAATTTGTCGATAATGTTCACCTCACCAATGGTGGGTGCTCAAACTCCATCAGGTGCGACTTGACCAGAGAGCCCCCTACGCTATCCAACACTGAATCCAAACGCCGGTGTCGGCGTTTTTGGCCCTCTATCACCATCGCCATCGCCACAGAGTGCATCGACCAAAAACAGAACCACACAAATTAGCCATCTCTGTGCTCATCACCTCGCACCGGCCGCTCAACTATCCCGCCCTGAATAATGCCAGTCACACTAAGTAATTAGCCATTTGGCTGATTGAAAACGGGCTTTCGGCAAGGCAATTCAGCGAAGCTCTCTGGGCTCAAAAGCGAGAGAGGCAAATGTGAAATAAAATCCTTTTAATCGAACACTTAGGCATCGACTTACGGCGCAATTTCGTTGTTTTGATCGCTAAAAATCGCCCCATCATTCCTGCACAATCACGTCGCGTTCCTGAACCGATGAGGGCTTTCGAATTGGGCAAATACTTAATGTGATTGGCATAACACGATGCGAAGACAAACAAAAAGGCCCTGACCGAAACCGGTCAGGGCCTTCACTAATGGAAGCGCTGTTTAGTGTGCAGTTTTAGAAGCTGTACACCATACCCATGTTGAATTTACGGCCCGCATCGTTAAACGCTCGGGTAATGCCACCATCGGTGTAGATGTGGCTGTCGTTATCAAACAGGTTGCTCACCGACGCGGTCAGACGCAGACCACGCACAGGACGGTAACTGGCCGCCAGGGTGGTACGGTTCTGATCATCATAGTAAGTGGCAGGGATCAGACCATCCGCAGCGTTTTGCAGGTAGCCCGCACGGTAGTTGTGCGACAGGCGCAGATCAAGAGCACGGGTGCTGTAGTACAGGGTCACGTTGGCGTTGTGCTCTGACGCGGCAGCCAGCAGCTCCGGCTCGGAGTTGTGGATAAAGGTGTAGTTGGCCTGCAAACCGGTGTTGCTCAGCAGCCCTGGCAGGTTGCTAAAGGCGGTTTGATAAGCCAGTTCCAAGCCGTGCAGGTCCAAACCCTCTTCATTGCTGCGACTGCGCACCAATACTTCAATAGGATCGTCCTGGCCTTCAACAGAAACCTCTTCATAGCGCTCAACCATGCGAACAAAGGTTTCCAAGTTCTTATAGAAGTACGCCGCAGAGACCATGGAGTCCTCGTTGTAGAACCAAGACCAAGTCATGTCCACATTGTTGGCGATGAACGGGTCCAAGGTCGCCTCGGTGGTGTTGATGGTTGGCTCACCATCAGGGGTGCTGACGCGGGTAGAACCCACCAGATCGTTCTTGTTCGGACGTGCCATGGTGCGGCTGACACCGAAGCGGAAATCCATGTCATCACGCATGTCGTACTTCAGGTTCAGGCTCGGCAAGAACTGGTGGTCGGTCTGGGTTGCGGTGTGGAATTCACGCTCAGCGACGAAGTCGTATGTCGGTCCGTTGTTATTGGAGCCGGTCACGTAAAGGCCCTGAGTCCAGTCGACATCCATTTTCTCGGTGATCTGCTCGGTACGGACGTAGCGCAGACCAATGTTACCGGTCAGGTTATAGCCGATCTCGAAGTCAGCGCGGAAGTAGGCCGCCAGGGTATCTTCGAACAGGTTATCTTCGTAAGCAGCAAAGCTCTTATTGGTACAATCGACATTGGCATCACATCGCGCCTGCTCAGCTTCGGCAAAGGCCCGCACTGCGGCAAAGTTGGTCTGAGCAAACAGGCCATCCACGTCCGGGGTGATCCAGTTACGTGGGCCAAAGGCAGTGCCATTGGCGCCGTCAAACCAATCGCCATTGGCCGGACGGGCGTGAACAAAGCCTGGCGTGTTCAGACCCAGTGCCTCAACCATCTCGGCAAACTGGCTCTCATCGAGGTTCACGTCGTAGCTGCGCTCTTTCATCTCTTCCATCGCGTAGCTGGCACCAAACGACATTTTGGTGATCACCGCGTGATCACCTAGGGTGATGTCGGTAAAGCGGGTGGCATCCAGTGCCACGGTGTCGGAGTTGCTCTCCTGGGTGGTGCCGAAGTTGGAGCTGTCCAGATACATCGCGCCGTAGCTGCTGGGGTTGGTCAGATCCAGTCCGATCTCATCCAGGTTACCGTAATCCGTTCCCCAAGGGCTGCGGCCGGTGCCGTAGAAGGTGACATTGTCCATAGAGGAAACCAGATCCGACTTCAGGCCGGAGGCATTCCACAGCATGTCGGAGCGCACCATGCTGTAAGCGCCCTTGATCTGCCAGTCGCCAAGTTCGTACTGCGCTTCAAAGGTGTTCACCATGACATCGGCATCACGTGAAATCGGTGAGGCTTCGACGAAGCTGTTCACACCATCCAGAGTCATCTGAGTGACGTAGCGGTTGCCGTCAACCATAACCTCTTCGTAGTCCTTCAACTGGGTCTGAGTACCGGTGTTAAAGGCAAAACGCTGGCGATTTTCCGCACTTTGATAATCGGTGTAGAAGCTTTCTGCAAACAGAGACAGGTTGTCGGTCGGGCGCCACTCGATGTTGGCAAACACCGCGGCACGCTCACGCTCTGAGTTGTTCAACTCGTAGCGCAGTTGGCTGGTGCCGTACAGACGTTCTGCATCACTGTCTTCCGGATCGTTCCACCACTTGGAGCCATACTGGTTACCGTTCTGGATCTGGGTGTGGTTGTCTTCCTTCAGGTAGTTAGCACCGAAGGCGATACCAATGGTGTCGTCGGCAAACTTATCGGAGAAGATAAAACTCAGATCAGGGCCAAACTCACCGGTATTACCGTCATAGGTCGTTTTGGCGACAGCGCGAACGACACGATCATTGGCCATAAAGGCGCGGTGACTGCGCATATCCACGGTACCGGAAATACCACCTTCATTCAGATCTGCAGCAGAGCTTTTCTGCACAGAGACCTGTGAAATAAAGGCGGATGGCATGATCTGGTAAGAGAAGTTACGGTTGGAATTCAAAGGTGTAGAGATGCTACGGCCGTTGTACAGGGTCTTGGTGAAGTAACCCGGCAGACCACGCACGTTTACTTCACGGGCTTCGCCGTTCTCGCTGCGCTGTACCTGAACACCGGCCACACGCTCGAGGGAATCGCCGATATCGGGATCAGGCATGACGCCGATATCTTCCGCGGCGATCACGTCCACCTGGGCGTCGGAGAAACGTTTTTCGTTCATCGCCTCAGACAGGGACGCACGGGTACCGGATACACGAATAACTTCTACATCACCATCCACCTCATTCATGCCGTCTTCGGCCATGGCATGAGCGCCAGTGAAGGTCAGCGCCAGGAACGCCGCCACAGGAGTTAGCTTTAGAGTCTTAACTGCCATCATCTCTATCTCTTCAAGTGTCAACCAACGGCTTACTACACCTTGGGTGCTATTGTTGCCGTCTTTTTATTGTCGGTATCCGATCTTCGCTTCGCAGAAATGCCAACCTTTATGCATCTCCACCCCATTCGATCTCATCCCTGGGCATGTCAATTGATCACAATCAATCAACACACTGGAAGTGCTTTCGCCTTCCGGATCGAACCGCTTTCGAATCGTATCAACCCGACCTCAAAACTCGCTGCCACTATCAACACTCTACCGACCCGACGCAAGCCTTTCGCTGTAATCTTCCTTCACAAAAATTAAAAAAAAACGCCACTACGGCGTAAGCCCACCCAAAATGTCAGAGTGAGCGACATTCATGTAACAAAATAACGCCTTTGAACGACATCTCTTAAAATAACACTCACGCACACCCACAACCGAGACCAAGTCACCCACCAACGTGCGGCCACCATCATTCACCGGGAACACCAGTCCGCCAGTAACATTTTGACAACCGCCACGGCGTCGGGCCGAACGCGGATCTACTCAACAAATTGGTAATACCAATTTCCCAAGAGTGACGCTTAACCCTTGATTTTTCGACGTCTCACATCGAAACTCGCCTTCCGTTTGGCATTCACGCTGACCACAACGACCCTAACAAGGCGACAACATCGTCCCCTATGCACGCGCCATTGCCGCGTTGTTAATGAAGACCATTTATCCCGTCACACGCCAGCCCCACACAAGCTCAATTCATGCGAGCAGCGATCTGCCTCACCACCCACTCCCCCGAGAACAGGTCGCTCAAGCCGCTTTAATTCACACTGATTCACACATTTGCTCGCCATTCGCTGCTTCAGTCGCCCGCAGCCAACCCAGATCCGATCCGTTTTCGCGCCTTCAGAGCATACGCGACACGCTTGCCTCACGACGACAGCGCAGATCGTGGGTGTCGCTCAGCCAGCCAACTCATGCGGTCGACGTGGGTTGATTGGATGGTGAACTCGAAATTGCTGCCAAAAGGGCAACCATAGGGCACAGGAGTGTTTTCATCGTGTAGCCAACCCTGCCGCGCAACGAACATCCTTTGCAGGTCAGGAGCCATTATCCATCCAACAGGGCAATCTCCCACATTTACTTTAGAAAATAAGAGTGTGAGTCGCCCTTACTCTGTTTGCTTCCTAAATACCTCAAACGGAAACTGATGTGACTTATAAACACTCTCTTATTGCCACCAGCATCGCCTCGGCGTTGCTGCTCAGCGGCTGTGGCAGCAGCGACAACAAAGACGACAACCCAGATGTGCCACCGGCGACCAGCGCTTTCTCCGGCGTAGTCAACAAGGGCATTCTCGCTAATGCCCCTATCACCATCTGTGCTGCCACCAGCACCGATTGTTCCGATGACGACGCGTTCCGCATCGAGACCCGCACCGATGAACAGGGTCGATACGAACTCAAAGAGGCTATTGCGGGAACCCCGCTGCTGGTGATCGCCCGTGCCGACGCGCATACCCTGATGACCTGTGATATCGCTCAGTGTGCCGAAGGCATAAACTTCGGCGACCAGTTTAACCCTGACGCCGGTTTTGAGCTGAAAGCAGTGACCCCAGGGATCTCCGCCCACGCTGAAGGCGCGGTGGTGAATGTCACCTCACTGACCGAACTGGCGGCAAACCAAGCTATTTCCGAGTCTGGTAACAGCGGGATCTTCGCCAATACCATTCGTCGCTCCAACGACATCATTCGCCAGACGTTCAACCTCGGTGACAACCACATCAACGAGATTGGTGCTGTTGACCTGACCGATCCTGAGCAGATGGCAGGTGCATCCAGCGAAGATCAACTGGCTGCGGTGTACTCCGCCTCTGTGATGCAGGCCCAGCAGGACAACCCTGAGCTGGAGTTGGACGAGCTGCTGAGTACCACTGATGGTCAAACGTACACCGTTGACACCGACGCGCTTGAAGAAATCTTTAACAGCGCCCGTGACGTAGTTGAAGAAGTAGACGAGCACCACGACGACATCGAGATGGGCGACATCGTAGATGAAATCGAAGACGCCGAAGATAACTTGGGTGATCTGGAAGACGGCATCGCGCCGGACCCAGATCTGCCAGAAGAAGATCTGGATGAAGTCAAAGCCGCCAGAGCATTCGTCTCTGACGTTCGCGGTGTGGTGAAGTCCGTCGCCGACGGCGGCGATCTGAACAACGCCCTGCGCTACTTTGCCGAGCAGTTTGAAGAACTGGGCGAGTTTGTTGGCGACGACATGGGAGAGATCATTTACAAGGTTGAGCTGGGTGCCATGGCCATCGCCGATGCCTACCTTGACGGATCACACAACAACGTTGAGATCTCCGGCAACACCTACACCGTAGTGGGCATCGACAGCTTAGAGATGGTGGTAGCCATCGACAAAGACGATATCGACGAAAGCGAAGCGTGTGACGACAACGTCTGCACCGGCGAGGCCAGTGCTGATATTGATATGAGCATCCAGGCTCTAAACATCACCGAGAACAAGACCGCGCTGTCCGCTCAAGGCCGTGTCCTGCTGGATAACGTGCAGATTGAGTACGTTGATGGCTACGAAGACCTCGATGGTGGCTACATTGCCATCTCTTCCGAAGTCCTAACCGCAGACCAACTGAGCTTTCAGTTGGCTGAGGTTGAGCTAACGCACACAGACGTCAGTTTCACTGGCAATATCGGCATTGATGGCAGCGGTGTGATCGTGGCCTTTGAGGACGACTACGGCTACAACTGGTCCGGTGATAACCAAGGTGGTTATGACTTCTACAACACCGAGATCTCGCTGCGCGGCCTAAGCTTAGGCTTTGACGGTGAACTAGCTAAAGGCAATGAGTTTGCCAACATCGGCTTGGGCATCGACATCGACAACCCAGACGGTTTTGTTTACTTCGAGCAGGTCTGTCACATCTGGGGCGACCTAATTGTCGATACCGATTGTGAGCCGAGCCGCACCGAAGAGAGCGAAGAGAAGTACGTTCGTGCCGGCATCAATGCCTTCACCGCTGTGGATGTGGCCCACGCCAACAACGACAACATCCCTGCATCTATCGACTTGACCGTCAAGCGCGATGCGTTTAGCCAAATCGATGGTCACGTCAAAGTGGTTCATCAGGACACCACCACCAACATCCGCGGTGCCGCGGGCATCTACGATCGCGATGGTGAGATTGAGCCAATCACCGCCACCAACGTCGATGGCACTGTGGTAATGGCGCTGGAAGAAAACGACGAAGGTCGCATCACCGGTACCATTACGGTTGAAGGTGTGCATGCCGCTGACGTCGACGAAGATCCTAGCGGCCTGATAACCATCCGCTACACCGACGGCTCCTTCGAGTCCATCCTGTAACACCCGCTAACTAGGTCAAAGGGAGGCATTGCCTCCCTTTTCTCGTCACTATGTCTTTTATCTTCATGGCGCTTAGCGCCGCCTCCGTGCTGCCTTACCAAGGCAGTGACAGCAACGACTGGCACCAATATCAACGCTACCAGGCGTTTGCCCATTCCGACAACAACGCCATCTACGACGTGCTCAAAACCCGTAAGGTACCCTACCAGGAAGGTGAGTTTGCCTTCCTGCAAAGCTCAGCCGAGCTGGGGGTACAAAAGGGCAACTGGGCCATCACCGCGTTTGCCCGCAGCGACTGGCACCTTGATTTCTCCAAAGACACCATGGCGTTCTATGGTGCCATCCGAAACAAGGAGTACATCGATCCCGATCGGGTGTACCAGTTGCACCTCAGTGCCAACCAGCTGGATGCCCAAGGGCTCAAAGCCAGCTACCTGTGGCAACTCACCCCTAGCTTTAGCCTATACGGCGCCGCGGCGCTGCTGATGGCCAATGGCCTGACTCACGGTGAAGCCTCAGGTTACGCCGGACGGGGCGCCGACGATAACTACTACGGCGAGGTTGAGCTTAACTACACCTACACCAAGGACTATCTGTTCTACCGTCCCCTGCCGCCAACGCAAAGCCAGTTTGGCTACAGCCTGGATCTCGGTTTTGCTTGGCAACTGAGCGAACAACTGACGCTTTCCGGCTTGGTGGAAGATCTGCATAACCGCATCCACTGGTACGACAGCCCCATCACTCAGGCCTTTGCCGACACCGCCGATACCATCGTTGATCCCGACGGCTCCGTCAGCGTTAATCCCATCATCCAAGGCCGGGAATACAACGGCGATCTGAGCCAATCGATGCCGGTTCGCGCCCGCTATATGGCGAGCTACCAGCGAGGCAACACGCACTATCAAGTGCGCGGCCAACAGTTGCACAGCCGCCACTACACCGCCGTCGGCTTTGAAACCCAGTATCCGGGCTTAAACTGGGGCGCAGCACTCTATCCTCAGCAGGGTGCCTTAGCACTGCACCTCAGCAATCAATATCTTCGACTACAGCTAATGGCCGATCACCTCGACTATCAAAAAGTCACCACCGCCGAGCTGGGCTTTCGTTTCATGGTTCCACTTTGACGCACGTCCTCGTCTCATTGTTATTAGGCGGTTAAGATGTAACCTCATCGACAGCAAGGAAGCTCGCCATGATCATGCCATTGTATCAATCGTACCTCTTACTCGCCCTGCATGACGAAAAGGGCAGCAGCCAAACCATGCACCTCGAACTGGGGCTGGCCACTGCCATCATCGCGCAGTTGATCTACCAAAAACAGATCATCCTGGACTGCGCACACAAGCCGACGCTGAGCCTCGAGGCGCACAGTGACGATCCGCTAATAGCCCGCAGCCTAGACCACCTGCGTCAGCACCAAGAGCCTTCACGCGGTTGGTGGGCGCAATTCGGCGAGACTCAGAGCCTCAAAGGTTGGATCGCCAGCCTAGCCGAGATGAAGACGCTCAAACAGGACGCCGTCACCCTGCTGTGCGACGCCAACATCTTGCAACGACGCGAGCGATCGCTGCTGTTTGTCTTCAGTCGCACCACCTTTCCCGAGCGCAACCCGCAGCCAGAGCAGGCGTTACTCGCCCGTCTGCGCGACGCCATCGAGGGCGATCATGTCCTCCAGGATGCGGAGATCTCGATACTGCTGGCCCTACTCAAAGCCACGGGCTTGATGCAACCGGTCTTCGGCGATAGCGCTGAGCGACGGGCCGATAGGATCGACGCACTGATCCAAGATCTGCCCTCCGGTCAGGCGGCTCAGGAGCTGATCGCCGCGATCGAAGCCGCCTTGCTGGTCACTGTGATCCTGCCTACGGTGATCAGCACCACCCAATAACGCCGCCAGCCGCTGTGCCTCTGCCTCAAAAGCCGATCACCGCCGGACTCCATCGCCGGGAAAACGCAGACGGTCAGCGGATTCTGAGGTAGGATCCGGCTACGGCTGTAGCGGCGTCTTTTTACGGGTAATCAAACAGATTTATGCGGATCCTCCACACCTCCGACTGGCACTTGGGCCAGTACTTTTACGGCAAAAGCCGAGCGGCTGAGCATCAGGCGTTTCTTGACTGGCTACTTGCGCAGATCGACCAGCTGGACATTGATGCGCTGATCGTCGCCGGCGATCTGTTCGATACCGGCACCCCACCCAGCTACGCCCGCAGTCTGTACAACGCCTTTGTAGTGCAGATCCAGCGCCGCCGCTGCAAGCTGATCCTGCTCGGTGGCAACCACGACTCCGTCGCCATGCTCAACGAGTCCAAGCAGCTGCTGGCCTGTCTGGGCACCGACATGGTGGCCGCCGCCAGCGAAGCACCAGCGCAGCAAGTGGTGACCGTCACCAATGCAGAGCAACAACCCATCGGCCTGGTGTGTGCCATCCCCTATCTGCGCCCGCGCGACATCGTCCGCTCCGAAGCCAATCAATCCGCTCAGGACAAGCAACGCAGCCTGCAACAGCAGATCGAGCGCCACTACCGTGAGGTGTACGACGCTGCGCTGGCACAGCGCGACGCACTGAATCAGCCGGGGCTGCCCATTATCGCCACCGGCCACCTGACCACTGTCGGCGCCAGCAGCAGCGAGTCGGTGCGCGACTTATACATCGGCACTCTGGATGCCTTTCCCGCCAGTGCATTTCCGCCCGCCGATTACATCGCCCTGGGCCATATCCACCGGCCGCAGAAGATCGGCGGCAGCGACACCATTCGCTATTGCGGCAGCCCCATCCCGCTGAGCTTCGATGAGCTGGGTCGGGACAAAGAGGTACTGTTGATCGAGTTTGCTGAGGCCCCTACCCCCAGCGTATCCGCACTGAACGTGCCGCTGAGTCAGCCGATGGCGATGCTCAAAGGCGATCTGGCCAGCATCGAGCAACAACTAGCCCAATTTGAGGGCGAGACAGACACCACTTGGCTGGACATCGAAGTGGTGGCGGAGGATTACCTCAGCGATCTGCAAGCGCGCATTATCGCCCTGACCGAAGCCCTGCCGGTGGAAGTGCTGCTGGTACGCCGCGCCCGCAACCGCCGCAACGACAGCATTGAACAGCAAGATAAAGAGACCCTGGCCGAATTGACGGTGCAGGACGTGTTCGCCCGCCGGCTGGCCAGCGAGGTGTTTGACGGCGACGCCGCCGAGCAACGAAAGCAGCGTCTGCAGGCCCGCTTCGACCAAACGCTGGCGCTATTGGCCGAGGCCGAGTCCGAGCCGGATGATCCCGCCCAGGCCATGACGGCCAGCGAGTCGGTGAAGCCGGAGGCGCAATCATGAAGATCCTCAGCCTACGCTTTAAAAACCTCAATTCGCTTAAGGGCGAATGGAAGATCGACTTTACCGCCGAGCCCTTTGCCAGCAACGGCCTGTTTGCCATTACCGGTCCCACCGGCGCCGGCAAAACCACCCTGCTCGACGCCATCTGTTTGGGCCTGTACCACGAGACCCCGCGGCTCAAAGTCTCGCCGACCCAGAACGAGCTGATGACACGGCACACCGCCGATGCGTTGGCCGAAGTCGAGTTTGAAGTCAAAGGCGTCGGTTATCGTGCCTTCTGGAGCCAGCGCCGGGCCCGCGGCGCCAGCGACGGCAAGCTGCAGCCACCTTCGGTAGAGCTGGCTCAGTTATCCGATGGCAAGATCATCGCCGACAAGGTCAAGGACAAGCTGGCGCTGGTTGCCGAGCTGACCGGCCTGGATTTCGGCCGTTTCACCAAATCCATGTTGCTGTCCCAAGGCCAGTTCGCCGCCTTTCTTAACGCCGACGCCAACGACCGAGCCGAGCTGCTCGAGGAGCTGACCGGCACCGAGATCTACGGCCGGATCTCCGAGCGGGTGTTTGAACAAACCGCCCAAGCCAAGGTGCAACTGGACACCCTGCGCGCCAAAGCCGAAGGGGTGCAGCTGCTGACTCCCGATGTACGCCAATCGCTCAGTGACGAACTGGCCGGGCTGCAGCAACAGCATCAGACGCTCACCGCCACGCTGGCGGAGCTGCAGACACAACAACAATGGCTCAGCCAAGCCCAGGCGCTGGACCAAACCCTCGAGCAAAGCCAACAACGCAAGCGCGATGCCGCCCAAAACGTCACGACGCATCAGGCCGAGCTCGACCAACTCACGCAGAGTGAGCCGGCGGAGCAACTGCGGGCGCAACACGAACAGCTCACCCAGGACCAGCAAGCCCTGGCGGCACTAGAGCGGGAGCTGACCGAGCGCAGTGCCCAACTGACTACGCTGGGCGACACCCTAAGCCAGCAACAACGCAGCTTGAGCCAAAGCCAACAGGCGCTGGCCGAGCAAAAGCAGCGCCAGGAGAAGGAAGAGCAGCAGATCATCGAGCAGATGATGCCGCTGGATCAGACTATCGGCCAGCTGAGCAAGGAGCAGGCGCACCTGAGCCAGCAGCAACAACAGCGGGACAATCAGCTTGAGCAGCTGCGATCCGATGAGCAGCAGGCGCAAACCGAGCGCCAGGCGCTGCAACAAGAGCTGGGCCAGTTACAGCACTATCTAAGCAGCCATGCTCATCTGGCACCACTGGGCAGCCAACTGTCCGCCTGGCAGCAGCGACTGCAAGGCTACCAGCAGCGCCAGCAGCAGCTGGCCCCGCTGCAACAGCAAGCCCAGAGCCATCAACAGCAGCTGAACCATTGCCGCGCCCAAAGCCGGCAACGGCAACAAGCGCTGAGCGAACAGCAACAGCGACGGACTCAGGCCCAGCAGGGCGCCGATGCAGCCAAGGCCCAACTGGCACAGTTCCAGCAACCCCTAGGCGCGCAAGCCAATATCGAGACACTGGAGCAGGCGCTGCATCAGCAGCAGGCCCAAGCCAAACACTGGCAAGAGCTGCAAACCCTGGCCCGGCTGTTTAGCAAGGATCAGCACGCCCTGCATCAGCTGGAGCAGCAAAAGCACCAACTGAGCCAGCAGTTGGCACAGGCTCAGCAAGAGTTGGCCGATAAGCGCCAACAATACGCCGCTCAGGTACCACACCTGAAAGATCTGGAAGCCCGCTTCGCGCTGGAACAGCAGATCCGATCACTGGAAGCGGAGCGCGCCAAACTGCAACCGGACAGCCCTTGCCCGTTGTGCGGCGCCACCGATCACCCCTTGGTGGAGGCGTATCAGCAGCAACAGGACTCCGACACCCAGCAACGCTTGACGCAGATGCGTGAGCAGGCTGAGCAACTCAAGGCGGCAGGCCTCGCCGCCAAGCAGGCGGTCAGTCATCATGAGCAGCAGCTAACCCAACTGAACCAGCAAGCGCAGAGCCTGACGGAACAAGTTACTGGGCTGAGCGAGCAGTGGCAGACGCACACGGCGGCGCTGGCCCTCACGTTGAGCGTGGAGCAGAGCGAAGCTCTGGCGCAGCAACATCAACAGTGGCAGCAAGGCATGGAGCAGCAAAGCCAGCAGTTGCAGCAGCTGCGCCAGCTCGATGCCCGCGCCACGCAGCAAGCGCAGCACCTGGCCGAGGCCATCCATGCCGAGCAGCAAGCGCACGCGGCGTTGGAGCAGTGTCACAGCGAAGGCAAACACCTAGCCCAGCAAAGCGCGCAATTTGAGCAACAATTTTTGCAACTGCAACAGGAGCAGGCCGCGCTGATCGAACTGTGGCAAACCGAAGCGAAGGAACTAGCGCTTGAGCTGCCGGACGCCGATCAGCTTGGCGACTGGCTGGCGCAATTGACCACCGAGACCCAACACTGGCAGGAGTGCACCACCAAGCAGCAGAGCCTGCAACAGCAGCAGGCCGTGCAACAGCAGCAGGCGCAACACAACGCCGCACACCTAGACGATCTCCGCCAGCAGCGGCAAGCGGCGCAAGAGCAACTCAACCAACTCGAGCAACAATTGACCCAGGCGCGCAATGAACGACGGGTGCAGTTTGGCGATCAAACCGTCGAGCAGGGCCGCGCCCTGCTCAAGCAGCGCACCGAGCAGACCGAGCAGGCGCTGGCACAGGCGCAACGCACCCTGGCCGCCACCGAACAGCAACACCACCAGCTCAGCGGCCAACAGCAATCGCTCAGCGCGCAACACACGCAACACCGCGATGAACAGCAACAGCGCCTGCTCAGCTTCACCACCGCCCGCGAGGCACTCGGCTTTGCCGATGAACTCGCCTTTAGCCAAGCGCTGCTGACACCGGCAGAGCGCGAGCAGCTGCTCAGCCTGCGCCAGCAACTGGAACGGGCCAGTAATGAAGCGGACGCGTTGCTGGCGCAAGCCCAACAAAGCGTCACTACGCATCAGCAGCGACAACCCCAAGCGCTGTCCAACGGCGGCAAACAGCCACTGCCAGCACAGCTCGAGCAACTCAAGCAGCAAACCCAACAGCACAGCGAGCAGCAGCAGGCTGTTTTGGCCCAGCAAGGTCAGCTCAGCGAGCGACTCGACAGCGATCAACAGCGCCGGGATGGGTTGCAACAATTGGTTGCGGAGATTGAACAGCAACAAGAAACGTATGACGACTGGCAGGGGCTGAACAGCTTGATCGGCTCAGCCAAAGGCGACAAATTCCGTCGCTTTGCCCAAGGATTGACGCTAGAGCACCTGATCCACCTGGCCAACCGCCAGCTGCAGCGCCTGCACGGACGCTATCAACTGCAACGCAAATCCAGCGATGCACTGGAGCTGCGGGTATTGGACACCTGGCAGGGCGACACCGCGCGGGACACCAAAACCCTGTCCGGCGGCGAAAGTTTCCTAGTCAGCCTCGCACTGGCGCTGGCATTGTCGGATCTGGTCAGCCACAAGACCCGCATCGACTCGCTGTTTCTCGATGAAGGCTTTGGCACCCTAGATCCCCAAACATTGGACACCGCATTGGACGCACTGGATCAACTTAATGCCAGCGGCAAAATGATTGGCGTGATCAGCCACGTCGAAGCACTCAAAGAGCGCATTCCGGTGCAGATCCCGGTGGAGAAGCGCAGTGGTCTCGGCCACAGCCGCCTAGCCCCACAGTTCGCCATTTAGCCCCTGCGATGTCGAACAGCCCGGTGCGCCGGGCTGTTACATTCGGTCACACAAAAGCGTTCTCTCACTCATGATCCGCTGGCAGCACTTGGCAGAGACACCTACCCTTAAGTCGAGACCCCAAGGCACATGGACAAAAGGGGAGGGGCCGCTGAGGCAGACAGGGATGCATTATGAGATGGAAAACGCTCTCAACCTACCGCTTGCGATTGATCGCCCTTTTGGTGATCGTCAGTCTCACTGCCGCCTATCAATGCTTAAGCCTGTATAAATCTGGGCAGCAACTGCACACCAACACCAACGAACTGGCTCAATACCACCTGCCGACCCTACTGCAACTGCAGGAGGTCAGCGCCTGCCTACATGACATGGAGCAGTTGCTACTGCTCATGGATAAATCCCAAGATCCGGCCGATCTTAACCAACAAGTCGATCAGATCCGCCAACGCTTTACGCAAGCCATTACGCCCCTCTCGGATCAAAGCCACGATGAGATCCGTCTGGAAAACATCGACGCCCTATTTAGACAGCAAGATCAACTGATCCAAAACTGGCGCGCCCAGCGACCCAGCAGCGAACAACGTCACCAGCAACTGCTGCACATCGATCCCAGCCTGCCTCAGGTGCAAACGCTGCTGCAGCAGATGATCGACGAACACCAAGTCCATACCGAGCAGGTTCTGACCCGTAGCCTGAACTACACCAGAACCAGTACCGGGATCGCGGTCGGACTGACCCTACTCATTGCCATTACCGCGTTTATGGTCGCCGCGGCATTAACCCGCGTGTCCATCGACCAAAAAGAACAGCGCAAGATGGCCTCATTTGCCGACCAAAACCCCGAACCTATCCTACGGTGTCGTCGCAATGGGCAAATACTGTACCGTAATGCCGCAGCCAACGAGCTGTTTGCACAGCTTCGGCTAGATGACAAACATCCCCTGCCCGATCTCGTCGAAAACCTCACCGATATCGGCGAGCTCGGCCTGCTGCAAAAGAGCTGGACCTTACAACTGGACTCACTGTTTTTCACCGTTCAGGCCGTGCTGTTACCGGAGGACGATCAGGTTCAGCTCCATATCAAAGACGAGTCACAGGCGGCGCTTGCACGCGCCGAGCTGAGCCATCGCGCTAGTCACGATGCCTTAACCGATCTGCCCAATCGGATGCAATTTATTGAAGACGTGCAAGCCCTGCTGAAACACGACGATCGCCCGTTCACACTGGGATTAGTGACCATCACTCAGTTCCAGCGTGTCACCAGCCAGATCGGCTTCCAATCCGCCGACGAGATCATGCAGCAGATCAGCCAGCGCCTACTGCGCGCCCTGCGCCGCTGTCGCCGCGGCCACAATCCATCGATGCTGTATCGGTTTGAAGGCACCCATTTCGCTCTGCTGCTGGTCGAGCAATACAGCGAAGAACGACTGAACATGGTCGCCAACGAATTCAAACAGGAGTTTAGTCCCCCATTTCTCTCCGACGATGAATTGCACACCTTCTATCTCTCAGTGGATCAGGGCTTTGTTCGCTACCCCAAACACTGCCGCAGCCTGGATGGATTACTGAAATTTGCCGATATCGCCGTCCGAGAGGCGGGACTAAACACAGAAGCTACGTACCTGATGTTTAGCCCGGAAATGAAAGAGCGCGAACAAAGCATGATCGAGCTGGAAAATGAGCTACGCCACGCCGAGCAGCAGCAACAACTGATGTTGCACTACCAACCCCAGCAAACCCTCAGTAATGACACCTTATCTGGCGCCGAAGCGCTGATCCGCTGGCGCCACCCCGACAAAGGCCTGATCTCCCCCGCGGATTTTATTCCCGTCGCAGAGCAAAGCGGGCTGATCCTCTCCATCGGGGACTGGGTGCTGCGTCAGGCCTGCCAGCAAGCCCACCACTGGCACCAACAGGGCTACCCCCTACTGGTCTCCATTAACCTGTCCGCCAAACAGTTCCAGCAGCCCGATTTTGTCGACAAGGTGGCCGCCATCCTACAAGAAACCCAGGTTGACCCGGCCAAGATCGAGCTGGAGCTGACCGAAAGCCTGTTGATGGAGGATATGGATCACGCCTACGACACCCTGACCAAACTCAAAGCACTGGGGGTCAAACTGGCCATCGATGACTTTGGTACGGGCTACTCTTCGCTGGCCTACCTAAAACGCTTCCCCGTCGATACCCTTAAGATCGATCGTAGCTTTGTCGCCAACCTGCCCGGCGACAGCCAAGACAGCGCGATCATCAGTGCCATCCTAGATCTCGCCCAGCACCTGGAACTCAAAGTCGTGGCGGAGGGGGTCGAAACCCAAGAGCAGCACGACTGGCTGCAGCAACGAGGCTGTGACGTGATGCAGGGCTTCTGGTACAGCCGCCCCTTAGCCAGTCAGGATTGGAAGCAACTGCTGGCCGCGCACGACACTGTGGTCCACTGTTAATAAACTGCCGTTGCTTCCTAGCCAAATCTGCCGGTACACTCAATCGATTACACTGTCGAAAAGTAATATCGGGGAAGGCAATGAAAGTGACCATCAAGGATGTGGCCCGCCATGCGGGGGTCTCATTTAAAACCGTCTCCCGGGTGATCAACCAAGAACCGGCCGTACGCCAGGACACCATAGATAAGGTCCAGCAAGCCATCGAGGCACTGAACTACCAACCCAACAGCGCCGCACGCAACCTTGCCAGCACCAAAAGCTACGCCATCGGCTTTATCTACGACAACCCCAACGCCTACTACGTCATCGATATGCAAAACGGCATACTCCAAGCCTGCCGAGAAAACCACTATGAGCTGATGATCCACCCCAGTGACGCCACCGCCAGCGATATCTGCGACCAGCTCACCGCCTTGGTGAAACGCTCGCGCGTCGCGGGCCTGGTGCTGACGCCGCCCTTTTCTGAGTCGGCCAAGATCGTCGCCATCCTTGAGCAACTGGACGTCGCCTTTGTCCGCATCGTCTCCGGCTCCGGTGAGGGCAAGATCGATCCCAACTGCCTCTACATCGACGACCGACAAGGTGCTTACGCCATTACCGAGCACCTATTAGAGTTGGGCCACCAGCGGATCGGCTTTCTTTGCGGCGACAACGAACACCAATCCAGCCTTGAGCGACTCGAGGGCTATAAGCAAGCGCTGCGCGATCATCAACTGCCGGTCGAGCCAGAGCTGATCCTCGAAGGGCACTACTCGTTTGATTCCGGCGTCAGTAACGCCCAAACCATGATGGCTCGCCCAGTGCCCCCTAGCGCCCTGTTTGCCTGTAACGATGAGATCGCGGCGGGAGCGTTATTTGCGGCTCAGCTCGGGGGGGTGAAGATCCCGCAGCAGCTCTCCATTGTTGGCTTTGAGAACAGCCCCTTCTCGCGTCAGACCTGGCCCAAACTGACCACAGTGGATCAGCCCATTGTTACCATTGCCCGCCAAGCCACCGAACAGTTGATCCGACAACTTCGAGGCCATGCCGAGCCACAGGTTCAGCGCTTTGTGCCACAACCTGTGCTGCGCGACTCCAGCCAGCCACCGTCGGCCTAAGCGCCGCGGCTCAGACCTTGATGAAGATCTGGCGCCGAGCCATAAACCACAACAGCGCCCACTGCAGCGCCAACAGCGCACAGACCGACGCCACCATTTGGGCCGAGCCCGGCAATGCCGCGATCAGCCCGCCCGCCAGGCTACTAACCAGGTAGTCCCAGGAAAATAAGGCGCTGGCCAGGTAGATGGCGATGGCGTTAACGCCAATAAGCGCAAACAAACCGCCAAACCTGTGCCACGCCAGCCCGTCCACCAGCACCAGAAACAACGCCAACAACAGGGCGCTCCAGCCGCAGCTCACCAACACAAAGGTCACGGTCCACAGGATCTTATTGACCGGGATCCAACCATCCAGCGTCCAGCCCAGCGCCAGCATCAGCAAACCCGCACCACACAAGGCAGCGCTGCGTCGCCACAACGAATAAGGCTGACTGAGCCAACGCCCAGCCCAGACGCCGACCAAGGCATTGATCGCCGCACTCAGATGAGAGAGAAGCCCTTCCGGATCCAGCGGCGCATTCTGATACGTCCCCCCCGACAAAAAGCGTTGATCCACCCAGGCATTGACCGAGCCTGCGGCGCTGTAGCCCTCCGGCCAGAGCCCCTGCAGCAGCGCATATGCCAGCGCGATCCCCGCACCGGCCCAGAGCTGCCCCTTCAATGGCAGATGCCAGACGATCATCGCAGCGATAAACCAGGCCATGCCGATCCGGCCCAGCACACTGGCGTAGCGGATCTCATCAGGCGCCGCAGGCATGCCCGTGCCCCAGCCATGGTTGTAGATCATTCCCAGCAGGCACAGCAATAGCAGCCGTTTTATCGCCTTGCGATAGCGCTGTCGCCGCGCAACCGCAGGCAGCGCGGGCAGAGAGAGCGGGCGCAGCCCCAGAGTGACGCCAGAGAGGAAGATGAATAGGGGGAAGATCAGATCATACCAAGTAAAGCCATGCCATTGGGCATGGCTCATCTGCGCAGCAGCCAAGGCAAAGCCCTGCCAACCGGTCAGCAACAGCAAGGCGGCAAACAGTTGCTCACCGCCGAGGATCCAGAACATATCAAAGCCGCGCAGCGCATCGATGGCCAGCAACCGCTCACGCTGGCCATTGCTCGCCCGCTCCATCAGCGGCCCCAGTTGCGGAGCTTGTGCCCTTTGACGGCATAAAACAGGATAAACAGATAGCAGGGCAAACCGACCCAATAGGCCAGTTGGGTATCGCCGCTAAAGTGCGCCACCTTGCCAAACACCAAAGGCAGAATGGCACCGCCGGAGATCCCCATGATCAACAACGCCGAGCCCTGCGCCGTGTACTTCCCCAGCCCCTCCAGCGCCAGTGGCCAGATGGAGGGCCACACCAGCGCATGAGCCAATCCCATCAGGGCGACAAAGGTAACGGTATTGGGGATCACGGGAATGCCGCTCCAGCCCCAGAGCAGATCGGCCATGGCCGTGCTGTCTGAGGAGCTGAACACCACGCCAAGCACACACAAAATGCCCGCAATGGCGGAGCCCAGCAGCGCGGTTTCCTGACTCAGATAGCGGGGAATGCAGGTGACGCCGATCAGATAGCCGATCACCATACACACCATGGTGTAGGAGGTCAGCGAGGCAAAATTCTGCACCCCGAGACCAGCGCCGTACAGGCCAATGGTATCGCCGGCGATCACCTCAATGCCCACATAGGCAAACAGCGCCACGGCCCCCAGCACCACCTGAGGAAACTGGGTGATGCTGCCCTTCTCCTGATGGGCGTCACTCTGCTCAAACTCCAGCTCAGGCAAGGACGAGAACTTCACCAGACCGATCAAGAACACCAACGCGCCCGCCATATACAGATACGGGGCCACCAGACGGGAAGACAGCTCGCTGATCTGGGCCTGACGCTCAACCTCGGGCAGCGCCGCCAGCTGCTCGGCGCTAAACCCCTCGAAACCGGACAGCACCATGGCGGTAAACAGGATAGGTACCAACACCCCCGCCGCTTTGTTGATCAGCCCCATAATGCTGATCCGCATCGCTGCGCTCTCCTTCGGGCCGATCAACACCACATAGGGGTTGGATGCCGTCTGCAGGATGGTGAGGCCGGTCCCCAGCACAAACAGCGCCGTCAAAAACAGCGGATAAGCCGCGCTTTGCGCCGCCACGATAAACAGCAGCGCGCCAACCACCATCAGCGCCAGGCCCAGCGCCATGCCATTCTTATAACCGGTGCGCTTGAGAATAAACGACATCGGCAGCGCCATCACCGTATAGGCGATGTAAAACGCAAAGGTGACAAACAACGCTTGGAACTCATTGAGCTCGCAGATGATCTGCAAAAACGGGATCAACGAACCGTTCAGCCAGGTCACAAAACCAAAGATAAAGAACAGGATCCCTATGATGCACATGGGTAACACGCTGCTGCGTCGCGAGGCCCCTCCTGACGCCACCGCTGCCGTTTTTGTCATCGTCATAATACGCCTCGAATCGCGAACGCTGTCTGTAGCTGGAAACCGCTGTGCTCTCTGCGCCACTGCCTGCGAGAAAAGCGACTTATCGTCATTGTCTGCATTGTCACTTCCTTATGGTGGTTGTACTCAGGGGCTCTCGACCCCCGGTTCTTGTTATCACTTACTGCTGCGGCTGACCGCCGATCCAGGTTTGCTGTACCTGCAGTGCCCCATCGAGCAACACCATGTCGGCCACAGAGCCGGATTGAAGCCGCCCGTAGTGCGGCGCCAGTCCCAGAAACTCCGCCGGATAGCGCCCGGCCATTTTCAATACCTGTGCTTGTTCTAAGCCGAGCCAAGCCAGGCTGTTGCGCACCGCACTGGCCATATCCAATACCGATCCCGCCAACTCCCCGCTGGGGGCGGTTAACTTGTCACCCTGACGGGTGATCGCCCGTCCCATCAATTCAAACTCGCTGCCTGCAGCACCCACCGGCGGCATCGCGTCGGTCACCAGCAGCATCTTATCAGCCGGGCGGATCTTCAGTGCCAACCGCAGGCTGTCCCGGTGCACATGATGACCATCGACGATCAACCCGCACCAAGCGGTCTCATCGAGCAGGGCGGCGCCGACCATCCCCGGCTCCCGCGAGGTAAAGGGCGACATGGCATTAAACAAATGGGTAAAACCGGATGCACCGGCGCGCAATGCCGCATTGACCGTTTGCGCATCCGCATTGGAGTGGCCCAGACAAACGCGCACGCCCGCCTCGACCAGCTGAGCGATCTGCTGCAGCGACATACGCTCCGGTGCCACCGTCACCATCACCACGCCCAGATCCTGACGGCAGTATTGCGCCATCTCCTCATCCGATATCGGCCGGATAAACTCGGGGCTGTGTACCCCCTTTTTCGCCACCGACAGATGCGGCCCCTCAAAGTGCACCCCGAGCAAGCCGGGCAACCCCTGACGTCGCCCTGCGGCCACGGCGTCCGCCGCGCGGCGGATCACCGCCAGCTCATCGGTGATCAAGGTAGGCATCAAACCCGTGCTGCCATATCGGGCATGGGCTTGGATGATCTGCCCCAGTCCCGCCAGCGTCGGCTCGGCGTTAAACAGCACACCGCCACCACCATTAACCTGAACATCGATAAACCCAGGCACCAGCGTGCCGTGCAATGGCGTCGCCGGAGCCGGCGCATCGCCATGCCCTAAAGCCACAATGGCGCCATCGGCCACACTCAGCCAAGCCGGCTCGATAAACCGCTCTCCATCAAAGAGTCGATCAACTTGGTAAAACTGCGCCATCGGTCTGGGCTCTCCTAATTGGGGGGATCTACAAGGTTTGCGTCACTTTCTTTAACCCCTTGGGGTTATCCGGATCAATACCGCGAGCGCGGGCCACGCGCTCCACATCCAGATAGAAGCGTTGTATCAAGGATAAGGGTGCCACTCTTGGGTGCGCGGAGCCAGTCTGACTCAAGTCGACCACGCTGGCACCGCGACCGCGAATGTCCGCCATCTGCTCATCGTGGGCCGGCTTAGACTCGTCGACAATATTCAGACTGAGCAGAGCTAATTGCTGCTCTACCAAGGTCACCGGTCCGTGCAAGAACTCGGCACTGGAGAACGCTTCCGCATGAATGCCACACACCTCTTTAAGTTTCAGTGCGATCTCCTTACTCACGGCGTAGCCCAGCCCCCGGCCCAGCACCACCAGATTCGCCACCTCGGCCACGCTGGCCGAGAGCAACTGCTCGGGCGCCGCAATGGCCTCATCCAGCATCGCCGGCAGGTTCATTACCGCTTCCGTCAGCGCGGGATCCTGACGCCAGGCGCTGATCAGATGCAGCAGCGCCGACAGGGTCGCCAGGTAGCTTTTGGTCGCCGCTACCGCCTGCTCCTTACCCGCACACAGTGGCACGACATGATCCGCCAACTCAGCCAGCGGTGACTCCGCGTCATTGACCAAGGCCACAACACGGCCACCAGCCCGTTTCGCCATCTGTGCTTGCGCCAAGATATCGGGGCTACGGCCGGATTGAGAGATCACTAACACCAAGGCGCCCTCCAGGGCCAACTCACGGCCATAGAGACTGGCGACCGACGGCGCCGAGGCAAAGGTGGGAATGCCCAGCTCGATCTCGATTAAATACTTGGCGAAGACGCCGGCGTGATCAGACGAGCCCCGCCCGACCCACATAACAAACCGCGGCGGCGTGATCCGCAACTGCGCCCCTAACTGTGCCAATGCCGCTTCATTGTGCCGCAACTGCTCGGCGATCCGAGTCGGCGCTTCCAGCGCCTCTCGCTCCATAATGCTGCTCATTGCTGCCATTCCTTGTCTTTTGCGCCAATTAAAAAGGGAGTTCGAGGATCAGATCAGGCCCATAGAGTCCTGCGCGAAGAAAACCGCGCCCATCTCCGGCGTCGCCTGCGCCGGACACAATGCTCGTTGGACCGCCTCATCAAGATGGGGGATCAACAACGGCCCCAAGCCACCAAGCAGTGCCAATCGAGGCGCCCCGTCGTCCAGCAACCGCGTGGCCAATCGCGTCAGATAATCCACCCCTTGCTGCAGGATCTTTTGCGCCACCACATCCTGATGCTCGACGCCCTGAAAGAGCACACCCGCCAACCGGGCATACGCGGTCGAGCGCTGCCCCGCCAACTGCTCGATCCAGAACAGTGGATCCGATGAGCGAAAATGTCGACTCAGCCCCTCGGTCAACCACGTCTGAGGCCCCAAGCCATCGCATGCCTCAAGCGCCCGCTGGACGGTCATAAGCCCAAACCAAGCACCGCTGCCTTTATCGCCTTGAGGAAAGCCATGGCCGCCGTAGATCTTGCCGTGACCCTGCTGGCTGAGGTAGCCACAAGAGCCGGTGCCCGAGATGATGATGGCGCCATCCTTGCGACCGTGCGCACCGAGGCAGGCAATATGCAGATCGGTCGTCACATACAGCTCGGAGAAGGGGTGCTGCCAGTGCGTCATCGCCGCCATGCAGGAGGGCAGATTCACCCCGGCCAACCCCGCCCCCACCACACAATGCTGCAGCTGATCACGGCCATAACCCGCCACCGTTAAAGCCTGCTCACAGGCATCGACGATGGAATCCTGCGCCGCGGCCAGCCCATTGACCGGATTGGCGGCGCCGCTCAGGCCGCTGCCCAAGATCCCACCGTTGGGGTGATACAACACGGCTCGGCACTTGCTGCCGCCACCATCGATCCCTAGCATCATTCGCTGATCATCCTTATTCATGCTCACACTGCCCTCTAACGCTCACCGTGTGTCGGCTTATCCAAAGCGGCCCGTTGACTCGACAGCTCTAACGGCTGCACCCTCAAGCTGCGCCCGGGCCGAGCCTCATCGACCGAGCGGGCCCGCACCTCGACGCTGCCGTCCACTGAGACCGGTTGCTGCCAGCGCTGCCAAGCCCCATCGCCAATGCGATACTCCAGCGGCAAACCGGGGAAGATCGCGTTGGTGTGCAACTGCCCTTGAGCGATCTGCGCCCCCGGCGTGGGGATCCGATAAGCCACCCCGCTGCGATCCAACTTGGCCAGCTCCTGCTGTCCAAGCAAGGCCGCAAACCGCCGCCAATCCGCATCCCGTTGTGCCTGCTGCTGAAAATGACGTGTGTCTGGGCCAAAGTCGCGACCCGGCCGGTAAGCCAGCTCCCAGTCAGCCCGATGCCATGCCCGCTCCGCCAACGCCAACAGGCGGGGAAACAGCTTGTATTCGATCACATCGGCATGGCGGGTGGTTTCGGTCCACAGTTGGCCCTGGATCCCGCGCAGTCCGTGAGCGAGCAAGCGCGGCAACGTATCTTTGGCCTGATAGCCATTGCCTTGACGATCACGCCAGATCTCAGCGTGCACCGGCAGATTATCGGGCTGCAGACTGAACACCTTATAACTGTTGGTATTCCGACTACCCCAGTAGTAACCGCCCTCGTCCGGATCGGCCTCATAGGGAAAATCAAAATAGAGCGCGTCCGGGCTGGACAGCACCACATCCCAGCCCAGCCTCATCTGTTGATGGGCCTTTGCGTGTCCGCCCCAGGCCAACAGATCCCAACTGTAAGAGGTCACTGGGATATCCAGCTGGGCAGCGGCTTTGAGCATGCCATCGCTCCACCCCGCTGCCCGAATGCCACGCTCATTGAGCAACTGCACCACCCGGCGGATGAAATAGCCGGTCAGCGCCTCAGTGGAATCCAGATCCAGCTCCGAGGCGATCAGGGCCTCGCAACGCGGCGAGTGATCCCAGGCGTGCTCGGTCTCGTCCGCACCGATGTGATACATCCTCAACGGCACGCCAGCGGCGTCATGCATCGCCTTCACCTCATCGAGCACCTTGCCGATAAAGGCGTAGCTGGAGTCCAGGCACGGATTGATGGTGTTATCGGTGTAATACTGCACCGACAGGTATTGGGGCGCGTCTTCCACGTCGTGCAGCCGGTATTGATCGGCCTGCTCGGTCTTGCCCTGCGCGAGCAATCGCCGTTGACGCAGCCCCATCGCCGCCACCGCAGCGCGCGAATGACCCGGCATGTCCAGCGACGGGATCACCTCAATATGGCGCTTTGCCGCATACTGCAGCAACGCGATGTACTCCTCACGGCTCAGATAGCCATTGACCGCACTGGTGGGATCCGTGCCCGCCCCCAACTGCGGCAACAAACAACGCTGCTCGCTGTCATCGGCGCAGCGCTGCGCCCCCAGCTCCGTCAGCTCAGGCAAACCGGGGATCGCCAAACGCCAGCCCTCATCGTCCGCCATGTGCAGGTGCAACTTGTTGAGTTTATAGGCCGCCATCTGATCCAGCAGGGTATAAAGCGCCGCTTCACCGCTGTAATTACGTGCGATATCGATGTGCATGCCCCGATAGTCATAGCGAGGCTCATCGACGATCTGAACCGCAGGCAGGGTGGGCTCATCCAGCCGGATCAAGCCAGCGAGCGTCTGCAAGCCGTAAAACGCCCCCGTTTGGGTTGATGCCACGATCCGGATCGCCTCCGCCCCCACCGTCAGTCGATAGCCCTCCGCCGCCAACCCAGACTCGCGACTCAGATGGATCGGCACGCCATGCGCATCGGCATCAAAACCCAGCAACGCCAGACGCTGCCATGGCGCCGTCATCGCAGAAAATTCATTGCTCAGCAGGTGCCAGCCCCGCGCCAGATGCACCGGCGCTTCGTCCAGAAAGGTTAGTGTGCGCGGCGTCGGCACCACGCCCCGGGCCGCGCTGGGCTGGGCGCCCAGTGCATGGTTAACCTGATACAACCGCTGCGCCGTCGCCAACGGGGTATGGTCCTGCGCCGTACGCTTCAGCTGGCGCTCGGGATCGGTCAGTGGCTCGACAAAGGGCAGATCCCACAACCCGGTCTCAGGATCGCGCGCCTCTCGGGTTGAGGCGATCACAGCCGGCTCGGCCCCCTCCATCATCAATATATAATTGGGGATCGCATCCCAATTGGACACACTCCAGAAGTTGGCGCGAAACGGCACGCTGATCTGCTCGCCCGGCGCCAAGCCAGCAAACGCCGCCGTTGGATAGAGCCGATGCAGATCGCCATTAAGGTGCTCTATCTGCAGTGGCCCTTCTGCGCTTTGCACGAAGGAGATCTGACTGAAACGGATCTCCCAGCCACTGGCAGGCAAGGGGCTCTCCCCCGCGGTTAGCGTGATCTGCGCTCGGTAGCAGGCACCATCGCCCTTCGCGGGATCGCACTGCGGATCCGGCCGGTTGTCCAACACCTGATAGCGCACATCCAATTGCTGAGCCAGCGGCACCAACGGTTGCTCGGACGTCGGCTGACAACCCATCAATACGCCGGTTAGGCCCAACAAACCCAAGCACCACATCACTCGTGACATCGTATCTTCCCTGTCTACTCTGCCCTCGGGCAGCAATAAAAAACGCCGTCTGCGATCGTACAACACACGGCGGATGCCTCTACCAAGAGGGGTGGCAAGATCGTCAAAGGCAACGCCATTGGGGAGAGATCCCCCACCTCGGTGGCTCGCACAGCAAGCTCGACATCAAAATTGTGTTACATCCTGAACGCCATAATGACAACGCTGTCATTTCCTGTCCAGCGCTAATTTGACTTTTTGTTCACAAACAACCGACATCGCCACTACACACGCCAGCGACGGCTAAGTCCGCCTCGACAACAGTGACTTAGCAAAAGCCAGCCCGACTTTCCTTTGCGCGTCATCTCCCTGCCAGGCAGCCAGGTACAAAAAAGCCCCCAAAACTGGGGGCTCTATGCCGGAACAAACGCAATCGCGAGATCAGGCTTGTTTTTGCGCCTTCATGTGCGCCAAGCGATTGATCTGTTGCAGCGACGTCAGGTGCGCGTAGATCGGGCCCAGCAGGCCACGCTTGCGCAGATCAGCAAACTTGTCGTCATCCAACTCGTTCAGCTTCTTCTCATCCACCATGTAAACGCCGTTGAGGTTGACGCTCTGCTCGTTAAAGCGGACGGTCAGGGTCTGGGTGTGCAACAGGCCCAGCTCAGCCAAGTGCGCCACGAAGTGGTGGGTAAACTGGCTCGCTTCCACGTACTGGCCCAGCTTCTGCTTGCGCATCTCGAAGTACTCGGTCGGCTCACCCTGCTCGGTGTACAACTGATTGCCTTCGGTTTCAGACAACAGCTCGCTGTCTTCCTTCACCGCCACGATCATCTGACCTTCATTTTTGGCATCCGGCACCAGCATCAAAGGGTAATGACCGATGGCCGCAGGGATGTAGATCCCTTGCCATTTATCGCCACAGAACAGGTTCTCTTCTGGCTTAAGGCCCAGCATCACCACAGCCTGAAACTGCTCGTTTTCGCCGTTTTTAACAAACACGATCGGGTATTCGGTTGCCGCCTGCACAAACTCATGCGCCACAACGGGAGCGATGTGCTGATCTTTCACGTGCTGGAAACCGGGATCCGCCTTGATGCGGGTATTTGCGTGTTTGCTCGCTTGCAATGGGGCAATCATTCTTATTCTCCAAAACTATCAACCGGCCATAAACTACCTGTTAATTGTGAAAGAAAAAAGAGGGGGTGCTCTCACATTGGAGTTTGCATCGCTGATCCCGTAGCTCTGAACGGGCCTAGCGCACAGGACTGATCAAAAAGCCCCACCAACGTGGGGCTTTCGCATCCTGACAAGATCATGAAGCTCAGAATCTCAGGTTCGCACCGATCACGAAACGACGGCCATTTTGATAGATAGACATCAAACGGCTCTTGTCCGTGCTGAACTCAACCACTTCCTCGTCCGTCAGGTTGACGGCTTCAAACACGATTTGAACATTGTCGGTCACGTCATACGATGAGGAGAAATCCAACTGACCGAAGTCGTCGTTCCACAATTCAGCGCCGGAGTAATGCAGCCCCTTGTACCATTCGGTGCGGTAGTTATACATCAGGCGTGCACCAAAGGTGTCGTTCTCATAGTAAGCCGTTACGTTGGCCATATGTTCAGACACACCAGGAACCAACCCCGAACCCGACACGGCGATGTCTCGCGCCTCATCGTTACCCGCATCCGTGTAGGTGTAGTTGGTGATCACACCGAAACCACCAAAGTCATGCTGATACGTTAGCTCCACACCCTCGGTGCTGCCACCGGCCCCATTAAGCGGCTGAGTGAAGGTCACCAGAACATCGCTGTCGGTTTCCTCATCATAAACGTAAGACTGGGTTTCGCCGCTGGTACGATAGCTCTGAATGTCCTTATAGAAATAGGTGGCAGAGAACAGCGAAGCATCGTCGAAGTACCATTCCCAGGCCAGATCGTACTGATTGGCGATCTCTGGCAGCAGGTTAGGGTTCCCTCGCGTTCCCCGCGGCTGAGCCACGCCTAAATCCCCTTGGATCGCGACAGGCGCCAGATCCGAGAAATTAGGACGCGCCATCACTCGAGCTGCGCTAAAGCGCACGATCTGATCGTACGTCATATCAAACGCAATATTAAAGCTCGGCAGCACCTCAGTATAAGAGCGGGTTTCCGTCACCCAGGTGGCATCCGTCACCGTCAGCCACTCACGATCTATGGTCCGGAACGGGCTGTTACCACTGTACTGATAGGAGCTGGCCGTCTGATCGGTCGAGACCACCCGAACCCCGACATTGCCTCGAAAACCTTCGCCATCAAAGTTACCCATGACATAACCCGCGAAGATCTCTTCTTTGACCGCCCAGATCTCGTTCAACGCTTCGCTGATCGCGTAATCCGCGTCCGGACCAAAGGCAATGTTCCACATCGCATCACGATTGTGCGCGATCTGCTGGGTCATGTTGCCGGAAACCACATCGGTGCCGACGCTTACACTGCCTTTATCGCCCAGCCCACACTCTGCCCAAGTCACGCACTGGGCAAAGAAGTCCGCCAGATAGCTCGAATCTGGATTGGAGGAGGTACCTGGCCCATGCCAGCTGTACACCTGGCGATCCTGAGTCCGTTCGTGGTCGCGGTACTTCAGGCCGGTTTTGATGGCGGTAAAGGCGCCCAACTCAACCGGGATATCAAAATCGAACTGAGCATAGGTTTCTTCATCCGTTGTTGGCTTGTTCCCGCCCCAGATCCAACCGGGCTTCACCTGACTCGGATCGGCCGAATCGATGGTGGTGTTCAGCTGAGGCGTGCCTCGCAGATCATAATCATAACCGCCGCCACTGACCGGGCCCGCGCTGTAGGAAGCCTCATTGTAGGTTCCCCCCTCCGCTTGGGTCGTTCCCACTTGCGCGTGGAACGAGAACGCGTCACCGGCGTAATTAAAGTCCAGATCGTAAGACTCGGTTTCCGTTCGAGATTCCCGGTTAATAAAGTTGTACTCCATGGTTCCCGCTTGCGCCGTCCCCGCAACAATATTGCCATTGGTCACCGCCGTATCGGTCAGATCAGCGACGTTATTACCTGGGAAGATCAACCAGTTTTGATTCTGGTTGTCGGAATCTAACTCAGAATACAAGGCATTGAAGGTCAGATCCCAATTGTCGCCCGGGGCGATCTGGAAGCTACCGAAAACCGTTGTCCGTTCACGCTCCTGCTCAAATCGCGGTACGCCAATGACGCTGGGCACCTTGCCACCGCCATCGACATCATTCCAACCGAGGACTTCAACGCCTTCGCGAACGACAGTGCGAGAATCAGATACCGCAGAGATCAGGAAGCCATAACTCTCTTGATCATTTTTCCAAGAATATAAGCCGGACAAATTCGGCTCGAACTCTTCTGATACCTCTGAGTATTGACCCTTAGCGCTAAACTGGAACGTGTTCGCATCCAATTGCAGCGGACGGCGCGTACGCATCAACACCGTACCGCCAATAGAGCCTTCATCGATGTCAGCTTGGGACGACTTATACACCTCCAGATCCGACACCAATGAAGAGGGCAGCAAGGTAAAGTTAAAGCCACGGGAAGGGCTATCAAGAATAAACCAGTCGGCTGTCGCCACATTCTGACCATTGAGCAGGGTCCGGTTTTTGGTGGCATCCGAACCTCGAATGGTGATCTTTTCACCTTCACCAAATTCGCGGCTTACCGCGACACCTGTGATACGAGACAAGGATTCAGCCACGTTATTATCTGGGAACTTACCGATATCTTCTGCCGTGATCGCATCCACAACAGAATCATTGAATCGTTTGGTGTTTATCGACGCCTTGGCGCTGGCTCGGATCCCGCGCACCTCAATCACTTCGACCTGGTCATCGCCTTGCGCTGCCACCGCCGTGGCTGGGATCACCGCCGCCGCGCCTAATACTGTGGCGATGGAGGTCGCCAGTAGATGGTGCTTAAACTTACCCGTTCCCATCATTATCCTCTTCCTTGTGCTTGTTATCGTCTGTCATGTCAGTTCCATGGCAAATGACAGCGTTGTCATGGATAGCAATTAAGTTATACAAGGATTGCGACAATCGCCACATTTTTGACTCTTTTTTTTAACCCTTTGAATTCATGCAGTTAAGAGTTATAGTGGCAACAACTACGAAGTATCGCGATCTCTGTGGACAAAAATTCAGGTTCAAAATGAGGATGATCCTCGTTAGGAGACTTGCTGGCCATAACCGAGCACCGTTCATCGCTTTGCGTCTGCACAGATAGAGCGGCATAGGTACGTTACGGCAGCCGCCTCACTCGAAGTCAGCTCAATATATGCACCGACAACGACAACTCAGCCCATGTCTGCTGAACGCGTGGTGATATGTCTCGTTTCACGAACGAACAGAACGAAATTCACGCTTTTGCCCTTGTGCAAACACAGAACCTGCGAGACCAAACCGCAAGTGAGTCGTAAAATTTCACTTTTCGCTGCCACACGGTGATCTAGATGGTATTTTGACAAAAGCCTCGGTAAAAAATTAACTTTTGATCGAAAATACTGTGTAAAATCGCTCAGCAAGGCGCCTTAATTGAAAGAAAATGACATTCGAGCACCGCTCTGTCATCAATGCCCTACACACCTCAGACCGCGCAGAAACGTGGCTATCTTCTGAGGCACGGCATGCGTCAAACGGATTTTCAATACTTATAAATCGGAGTCAATAATGACCAAGATCGTAGTTGTCGGCGGTGGCGCTGGCGGTATGGAGCTTCTGGGTAAAATCGGTCGTAAGCTGGGCAAAAAAGGCAAGGCTGAGATCACCCTGGTTGACGTATGTGATCACCACATCTGGAAAGCCCTACTGCACGAACTGGCAACCGGTAGCCTGGACGAAGGGATCAACGCCGTTGATTACCGCGTACACGGCTCCCAGACTGGCTACAAATTTGAGCAGGGTGCACTGGCTGGCGTAGACCGTGAAAACCGCAAGGTGATCCTGGCGCCAATGAAGAACGCCCAAGGCGAAGAAGTTCTGCCAGAGCGCGAGCTGGACTACGACTACCTGGTACTGGGGATCGGCGCGGTCACCAACGACTTCGGTATCCCAGGTGTTCAAGAGCACTGTGACTTCCTGGATCTGACCGATCAAGCGATGGATCTGCGTAAGAAGATCCTGACCCGCTTCCTGCAGTACGCCAAGAACCCAGATCACGATCACTTCGAGATCGCCATCGTAGGCTCCGGCGCGACCGGCGTTGAAATGGCTGCTGAGATGCACCACGCTGCAGACATCCTGCGCGGTTACGGCTACGAAATTAAGCCGGACCTGCTGAAAGTAAACCTGATCGAAGCCGCTGACAAAGTGATGCCGGGCCTGGAGCAGGACAGCCTGCAACAAGCCGTCGACAAGCAGCTGCGCGATCTGGGTATCGAGATCCACACCAGCACCATGGTGACTGAAGTGACCGAGAAAGGCATGAACACCAAGTGTGGTAAGTTCATCCCTGCCGATCTGATGATCTGGGCCGCTGGCGTAAAAGCCCCAGAAGTCCTGAGCACCCTGGATCTGCAAACCAACCGTGCCAACCAGATCAAAGTCGGTCAGAACTGTCAGTCCATCGACGACAAACGCATCTTCTCCTTCGGTGACTGTGCAGAATGTCCTCAGCCAGACGGTTCTTACACCCCACCACGTGGCCAAACCGCTCGTCAAATGGCGCTGCTGTGTGGCGATCACCTGATGAAGCTGCTCAAAGACGAGAACGCTGAGCTGAAGCCTTACGTTTACCACAACCTGGGTGGCTTCGTGAACATGTCCAAGTTCCACACCGTGGGCAACATGTTTACCTTCCTCAAAGGCGGCGTAAACGTTCACGGCTGGCCAGCGCGCTTTGTTTACACCACCCTGTACCGTCGCCACATGCTGGCCCTGCACGGTCCAGTTAAAGGTGTCTTCATGCTGGGTCTGAACGGGATGCAGCGTTGGATGCGTCCAGAGCTGAAGATCTGGTAATTCAGGTATAACCACCTGAAACACCAACAAAGGGGAAGCCATCGGCTTCCCCTTTTTGTTGTCTCCCTCCAGCCGCTCGCCGCCCGACAGAGCGAGCGGCGACACCCTCGCCAGTCGTAATGTATGCATGTCGCTCAGACATAAAATCAAACCTGAACAACGACTTAAACAAAAAATTCGCGCCGACCGCCCCTTGTCGTACACGCTGACCTGTGCCACCATCACAAGCAACTATCCTGTCGCAGTCAAATTATCATGGACGCCTTTGCCCGCATTGAACATCGCTACCTCGAGCTGATCAGCCAAAACCCCAATGCCTGTGTTGAGCTGGGTCTGGCACAGCGGCTCGGGGATCTGCCCGATCCCTCCCTCGCAGCGCAACAACGCAGTGCCGATCTGGCCGAGTTGCTGCTCGAAGCCATCGCAGAGCTCGGCGATCCGGCCGACTTTGATCAACTGCAAGATCTGGAGCTGATGCGCCTGACCGCCGAGCAGATCCGCTTTCAGCACGATCTGCATGTCGACGGGCAGCTCAATCTCACCCGACTGCCGAAGGCGGGCTATGAGATCAGCAGCGGGATCTTTCTGCTGGTGATCTCCGATCCCCGCCCCGCTGATGACCGTCTCGACGATATCCTATCGCGCTTGCAACAGGTGCCGACCTATCTGCAAGCCCTGTTAGGCCGATTAGATACGCCAGTGCAGCGGTGGGTCGAGATCGAGATCGAAACCCTGCAGGGTCTGCCCGAGTTCTTTGCCACCATTATTGACTGGGCCAGCGAGCAACAGTACCCGCAGTTGACCGCGCTCAAACGGGCTGTGGTGCAAGCCGACGACGCCATCGAGCGCTACACGCTCCAACTCAGGGCACTGCCGACGACCCCGACGTTCGCCATCGGTGCCAAACAAGCGGCCCAATTGGTCAAACTCAACGGCATAGAGCAGAGCCTGGATGAGATCCACCAATTTGCCTGCGACTTTGTCCAACGTACCCGCGCTGAGCTAGAAACCCTGCGCCAGACACTCAACGCCCGCTATCAATTGGCCGAAGACACTTCGGTTGAGCAGCTGCAGCAATATCTGAATAAACGCTTTGCGGTCGACGTGCCCCAAGGCGATCTGCCCGCGGTGATCCGCCGCTATCAGCGCGAAGCGGACAAAATAGCTGGGTTCATCCAGGCGCGCGATCTCTTCCCCATCCCGGCCGATCAAAGCATGAACATCATGCAGACCCCGGGCTTTATGGCGCCGATGATCCCCGCCGGCGCCATGATGCAACCGGCCGCGCTGCGCGCCGGCACCAAAACCTCGCAGATCTACCTGACCCTGAGCGAGTCCCTGCTGGATGAACACACTGAGCTGGGCATTCCGGTGATGATGGTGCACGAAGGCATTCCCGGTCATCACCTGCAACTGGCCACCGCCTGCCTCAACGCCTCCGTGGTGCGCCGCGTGTTCCCCGCCATGGAGCTGGCCGAAGGCTGGACCACCATGCTGGAAGACTACATGCTGGATCAGGATCTGATGGGCGAGCTCACCGACGAGGGCCGCTTCATCGCCAAACTCGATATCAGCCGGATCTCCGCCCGGGTCGCCATTGATCTCTACTTTATGACCGGCGAGAAACGCTATCTGCAGATCGGCTACGATGTGGCGAGCGACAGCGACGACCCCTTCGACAACGCAAGCCGTCTGCTCAAAACCGTCACCGGCTTCACCGATGGCCGAGTCCAGGCCGAGCTCAACTGGTACTCGCAAGAGCGCGGCTACCCCATGTGCTATCTGCTGGGCAACACCCTAGTGTGGCAGCTCAAGCGCGACTTTGTCGCAGCCCATCCGGACATGAGCGCCGATGCACAAGACAAGGCATTCCACCGCCACTTCTTAGCGGCGGGCAACATGCCGATGGCCATGCTGCGCCAACGCTTCGAGCAGCTTGGCCTGCTCAGCGTCAATACCTGAGCCTCGACGCCTAAAACCAACAAAACCGGCAGCCTTTTGGCTGCCGGTTTTGTTGGTGCCGATCTCAGGCAGAGCAAACCAGATCGCCACCGTTAACGGCCAAGCACCCTGAGGACGATTGCGCCCAATACACCGCTGCTCGCCTTCATTGCGGCAACCTCACCGGCTTACAGATACTTCTCTATCGGTAGCAGCTGCAATAAGCGCGATTTCGCCCGCGGCCATCGCCCCATTTCCGGTTCGCTTGTCCAGCTGGAATCCCCCGAATACCAATGCAACTGATCGTGCTTGAGCTCAAGATGCCAACTGTGCTCCTCCGCCATCGCCTCAGCCATCTTTCCAGCCAAGTCGTGCGCCAGTGTCTCACTCTCGATCAGCAATACGGATTCGGTGTTGAGGTACGTTGAGCGCAGATTGAGGTTAAACGATCCGATCCCCACGATCTTGTCGTCATACACCACCGCTTTGCTGTGCAACCCATAGGGCGCAAGTGGCGCACACTTGGCGTGATCTTGAGTGGATCGCCCGCACAATGTGGTGTCTGGCTTCAATTCAAACAACGCCATGCCATGCGCTAGGATCGCCTTGCGTCGACCGGCATAGCCTGAGTGATTAGTGAGCAGATCATTCGAGGCCATCGAGTTCGTCAGGGCTTTGATCTCAACGCCGGCATGGGTTAACTGCGCCACCTTTTTAAGCTGGCGGTCATCCAAAACCAGATAGGCGGATTCGATCAAAATCGAATCTTCAGCCTGTTGCGCCAACTCATCTAACGCCCGCGCCGTCGCTTTGGGCTCGTTGCTGTCTTTCACATCTGCGGGAACCGGCCGGTCTACAACATAATCAGCTTTGACCCAAGCCATGTCTTCCATTAACGCCATTAGGAATTGGTTGGCCGCAGCACGCCCCTCAGGTAGAGCGGGGTAATTTTTATAGATGGGCGCCGTGGCCTGCGTTAACTGGGCGTGGTTTGAACGTGTGTTGCCACCGAGCAGATCGATAGGGTACGACCAAGGACTGTTCCAGTACGCTTGATAGCTTGCCTGAATATCTGCGACCACAGGGCCAATGACTAAGGCGTCGAGATCGCGAAAGTTGATCTCATCGGACAGGTCAAAGTATTCGTCGCCGATATTGCGCCCACCCACAATCGACGCGGCGCCATCAACGGTAAAGGTTTTGTTGTGCATACGGCGATTGAGTCGGGAAAAGTCGCCAAGCACATTGAGCCATTTCATCACCCCACGGCGGCTCGGAATGGGGTTAAAGATCCGAACCGAGATATTCGGGTGTGCATCCAGCGTGGTCAGCAAGTCTTCGCGTTCGTCGACATTGATATCATCAAGCAACAGCCGAACCTGAACCCCCCGATCCGCCGAGGCCATCAGTCGCTCCAACAGATACAGACCCGAGGGATCGGAATTCCAAATGTAATACTGAATATCAATGCTGTGCTGGGCCGTTTCGATCAAGGCCAGACGCTGTGCCAGCGCATCCCATCCGGTCTCCTGCAGTGCAACGAAACTCATTCCCGACTCAGGCTCTGGGCGCTGCTGCAGCTCAAACAGCGCATTCGCAGGTGCCGCGATGCCGGAGTCATTCACGTGGTCGACTTGGGCGGGTAAAGAGGCGCATCCACAAAGGAAGGCGATGACGATGGCAAAGAGACTGCTGCGTTGTAGCACACGCATTAACGACATTTCCTTGTTGAGGTTGATAAACAGGGTTAGTGCTGCTCGCACTGAAACCGGTTGGCCTTGCCACAACCGGATCCGAAACCCAGTGTGTTTGTCGGTCGTACGAGCCAAAGCTCGGATGAGCCATTGCCGGTACGAGAGGATCAAGGCTAACCTGTGATCCTCCCTGAGTCTCGCCGTTAACGCAACCGGGCCAAGCCCGTTTGAGAGAAATGCCATCAACCGCGTTTGGTATTTACGCGATTCAAAATCAAGCTCTTGGCAGACATTGAGTCGAGCTCGTCATTGACTCCCTCGGCCTAACCAAAGTCCACGTCAACGACCCCCCCAAGGGCCACAGGCTCGGTCGTAGCTCAGCAGGGATCTAACCGAGCAAATACTGCGTGTGATTGGGATAGCGAACCGTCGACCCTCCCCATACAAAAAAGCCCCGGGATACTATCCCGGGGCTGCGTCTGGTGCGCTGCGTTAGGCGTGACGTCGACGACGCCAGATCAACGGCAACAGCAGCAGCGTCAAGCCGCCGATGGAGCCCGCGCCGTCAGGCATGGTCCAGCCCGGCGCTTGCTGATTTAGCACCGCCAGTGCATAGCTGGCTTCAACTTCGTCGTGACCGTTGGAGACGATCAGCGCAAACTGCAGTTGCTGATCCATCGCCACCTGGGGCGCCGTCACATTCAGCGTCAATCCCTCAGCACTGAACTCCGCCGTGGTGCCGTAGCGTTGCTCCCAACGGTAGCTCAGGCTCTGGCCTTCCGGCACGTTCTGCAAAGTAGCACTGATCACCGCCAGCTCACCTTGTTGAACCTCGCCTGGACCGCTGAAGTCAATGCTAACCTCGAACGCCACGCCGGTCACAGTCAGTGTCACGGTTTGCTGAGTTTGCAGCTCACCGTCGCTGACCGTCAGCATAAACTGCACCGAGGTGTCACTATTGACCATTGGTGCCACACCGGTAAGCACGGCACCGTCGGTGGTAAAGTCCGTCTCAGGACCACTCACCTGCGCCCAGCTAAAGCTCAACACCTGATCTTCAGCACCTGTGGTGGCGGAAGCATCCAGAATAAACGCCTCACCTTCTGCCACTTCACTTGGCGCATCGATGATCACATCCACGTCCAGATCCGGCAGCGGCGCGTCACCACATTGGGCGCCGTACACCTGCTGGACCCATTCAGGGTAGTCGATGTAGGGGTTGCGGTTGCCCTGGTATTCATAGACGACATCGTTGCGATAGCGGTCGGTATCATCCACCGGATCATCCATATGCCACTGATACAGGGTACAGAGCACCCCGGCGAAATGGATGTCATCACCGGCATTACTAACATCGAAGACCTCATCCAGCAGTGTCAGGTTGGGCATGTTGCCATCGCCTTCAGCACCTTGGTAGCGGGTATCCATGTACAACATCATCCGCGCGACGTCGCCTTTAACGGCATCACGAGGCTCGAAGATCTTCAGCGTATGATCAACGTAGTTGCCCGGCGCATTACTGACTTCCGAGCCGGTTTCGCTGGCGAACTCAAAGTCGTAGTTGCTGCGAGTGGAGTTGACCTGCATGTCCGCCGGGCGTAAGTGATGGGCATCGGTATAGCCCCACTGGGATTCACTCGGGAAGCCTTTACTCTTCGGCCAGACGTGCTCGCGGTTCCAGCTGCCAATGGCACTCCCATTGGACTGTTTCGACACTGACTCACCGCTGTAGAGCTTGATGACGTTATCCGGGTTGGTGGGATCTTCATCCGAGTAACTTACGACCGTCCACACCTCTTTGTAGGTCAGTTTCTTCTGATCGCTAGCAATGACGGCAGAGATGGCGCTGCGCATCGCTTCGGAGGAGTCAAAGCTGCCGCTCAGGATCGCCGTGTAGTACTCATCTGGGTTGAAGATAGACGCATCAGCGACCTTGTCTACCTCATCACAGCCGTTA
This sequence comes from Ferrimonas pelagia, assembly GCF_039543565.1. Lineage (NCBI taxonomy): Bacteria > Pseudomonadati > Pseudomonadota > Gammaproteobacteria > Alteromonadales > Ferrimonadaceae > Ferrimonas > Ferrimonas pelagia. The sequence goes on from NZ_BAABJZ010000003.1 coordinate 191,683, forward strand.
CACGGCGGTGGCGGCGTATCGTCTTCACAGGCGTTTTCTCCGGGACAACCTAGGCCATCGGCGGTGTTAACCTCAAACACCAGCCATTGATTCGGCGAGCTGGGAAAGTCGGCTTCGGCATCCGTGTCGCCAGTCGTAATGCTAGCTTTACGGCGCAGGGTTTTGTCCATGGTGTGGAAGTTCGGATCGTTGGGATCCGTCCAACCGTCATCGGGACGATGACCTAACTTACCGAAGCGATCGATCACCACATCGTCTTTGGTCAGCACCAGGGCGTCGTCGCCGTTAAAGTAGGTGACGGTGGAGGCGGTGCCCACCTTGAACTCATCCCAGGCACTGGCGTTGTGAAAGACGATGCTTTCGCCCGGTTGCAGTATGCCGGTGAGCACTTCATTGCTGCCCGGCTCATCCCAGCCTTTGCCGTTGGTATAGAGAGTGAGTTTGTATTCGTGGGCATCCAGATCCAACGCGGCACTGCCGACATTGGATAACTCAATGGCCTTGTTGCTGTTAGTGCCTTCGACGTATTCGGTGATCAGCAGTACGCCGGGTGACTCGCCACAAGCCGCTTCACCCGGACAGCCCAGGCCATCGGCCGTGTCTTTGTCAAAAGTAACCCACTGATTATCGGCACCAGGAAAATCAGCATAGGAGTCAGTATCACCAGTGGTGATATCGTTCCGACGTCGTAGGGTTTTGTCCTTGGTATTGAAGTCAGGATCGTTCGGATCGGTCCAGCCGCCACTGCTGGGTCGGTCGCCGACTATGCCAACCCGGTCAATCACCGTGTCGTTAAGCATCAGAGTTAGGGCATCGTCGCCATTGAAGTTCATGACATCGTTGGCTTGGGTGCCGACGTGAAACTCCGTCGCTGCATCACCATGGAAGTAGACAAAGCTTTGGCCCGGGGCGATAAGCCCTGTCATGGTGAGGCTCTTGCTGACGGTGGGGCTACCGTTGGTGTAAAGGTTCAACGTATAAATGTCTGCATCCAGATCAACGGTATCGTTGCCTAGATTTGAGATCTCAAGAGCTTTGTTGTATCCGCCGCCCTCAATGTATTCGGTTATCACCAGATCCGCTTGCACTGTCGCGGACAGGCTGCCCATCAGCACCGCCAGGGCGATGCCGACCGGTCTAAATTTGATAGCCATAAATATCCTTTATTTTTGTAATGAGTCCGTTTTTACGGCTCCCCGGCCGTCCAGCCGGGGAGCCGCTCACGTATCTTCTTTATCGACGGAGTAGACGACGGCGCGCGCAGGCCAGGCCCAGCAGGCCCAACAGGCTCAACAAGCCGGTGCTGCCACCGGTGCCGTCAGGACGCTCTTCAACCAAGGTGGGCACCAAGGTGTCGCGCTGTTGCACCCGCACCCGAACCGTACGCTGAGAGCCCGGCACCACAGTGCCGTCCCGGCGCAGCTCAAGGCTGACGTCGTATGCCGCATCTGGCGCGCCAAACACCTCCATCTGCACCAGAGACTGCCCCGCCTGGCGGATCACCACGTTCGGCAACACCAATTGGCTCAGATCCAGCTGGTCGTCATCGTGTGCAGGCTTAAAGCCAACGTGCGCGACGTCTCCCACCTGGGATTCAACGCTGTCTGGGATCAGATACGGCATGGTCAGCAGCTTGCGCCAAACCGGTAAGCGCAGCTCTTTGCCCGGATCGGTTTCACCCGGCAGATAGCTCAGCGACATAATGGCGGGATCGTGATCTGAGGAGCGGAACTGGTCCGGCTGGTAGAAACGATTGTCGGTGTCGGTAGTACCGCCTTTGTACTCATCGTTGTAATCGTACAGCGACGATTCGGCGGCATTGATGTGCCAATCGCCCGCGTCAATCACCCGATCGACCATTCCCGGTGTCACCAAGACATGGTCCAACGAGCCGACTTCATCGTTGTAGGAGTAGCTCCATGGCAGTTCGCCACGCTCCTCCGCCTTCAGCGCCAGCACATCGACGTAGCCGTAGGAGTGGCTGATCTCAACCGGCGAACCGTCGAGATTGAACTGCGGCTTGTGGCCAATGTAGGTGTGGCTGGCGGTGGTCAGGGTTTTGTTGCGCGGGTTTTCGGTGAGCACCAGCATGGGATCTTCCTGGGCATAGGAGTTGAGATCGCCAATGAGCACCTTGTCGCCGTCGATCTTGGCCATCTCCTCCCCCAGATGCACGGCAGCCGCGACCCGGAACTCGGCGCAGGATCCCTGCTTGTCGAGATCCGCCGGATCGTCCGTCCACACGAGCGCATCACCGAACTCAACCCCTTGCCAGTCTTCCCAGCAGGTAGAGCCTTTCGACTTGAGGTGATTGACCGCCAGGGTCAGTCGCTTACCGGTTTGGTTAACGATGAAGGTCACCACCAAGGCATCCCGGTTGTAGTTCTGGCCATCTTCCAGCGCCTCACCACGACCGTCTTTGATGATCTCATTGTTATCATTGACGATGCTCGGCGCGCGCTGTTGCGGCATGGTGATCACCCGGGTCCGCTCGATGCTCAGCTTGCTGGGGCGATAGATGATCCCAGTGGCGATGGCGTCGTAACCAATATGATCCAGCTCATCCAGCACGCCATTGCCATTGTGGTCAAAACCGACAAAGGCATAGCGGTTCTCGGTGGAGGTAGGCCAATCGGCTCGATCCGGGCGCTCTTCGGTGTAGTAGACGTTCACCTCGTTGACCAGATCGGCGATGGCGCTACGCAGGCCAAAGCCATTGTTCTCGATCTCCATCAGGGTCAGCGCATCGGCATCCAGCTTGCGGATCGCCTCCACCAACTTACTCTTCTGCTGAGCAAACTCCTGATGGGTATCCGCACCGCGGTTCTGACCAAAGTTATTTTGATCGCCGCCGAACGGTGAGTTGAAGTAGTTGAACAGGTTCTGCGCCCCCACCTTGATGGTGAAGTGATCCTCTGGCGCAGTGACATTCAGCGTCGGACTCTCGGTCCGCTTGATGTTGTGAATGAAGTTGTGGGACTTCAGTTCATTGGTCACCATCAGCGCGTAATCACCGTAGGCATAGCCGATCACGCCTTCCATGCCCACCACACTGTCGTCGATGCGAACGTAGTTGTTGGCAGGATCGGCGTTAAAGTCGGGGAAGTAAGGAATAATGCCATCGTCCGCTTTCTGCGGGCTTTCGATGATCAGGCGATAATCGTCGTTCTGATCCATCGCCGCCTGAGCTTCCGGACTGCCTGCCACATTCAGCTGGTTAGGCTGCATGTTGGGCCGCAGATAGGACAACGTCATGTTGTTGCGATAGCTGTCGTAATTGAAGCTGAAGGTCTTGGTAACCCGCATGGTCTGCGCGCCATCCTGCAGCGGATTAATATCCTCCGGCAGGCGCACCAGCATCCCCTCGTAACGCTCCAGCGTGTTGGAGAACAGGCCATTGTCTGACTCGAGGATCTCGATATCCACCGCCTGAGTCGCGGTGTAGTTCTCGTCGGTGATCTCCCAAGTCTCCGGGCTCAGCTGCGTCTGGCCATAGAACTCGCTGACTTTACTTTCCATACAGACGGTTTTACCCACCAGATCGCTGGTGTTATCCGGGGTATAGACGAAGATCCCGTCAGAGGTCAGTGGGTTGCCATCGGGAACCAGATCACGGATGTAAAAGCCCTGACTCGGGTATCGACCGGAAGCGGTGACCACCCCTTCAATGATCACCGTCTGACCGACCACCGGTGATACATGACCCTCGCCCTGAATTTCACCGATAATGTGGGTTGGTTCACAGACAAAGGCATCCGGAGCCTCATACTCGGGCGCCAGCTCCGGGGAGCCCAGCCCACTGGCGTCAAGCGGGTTAATGTCTTGCCATTGAGTGGCATCAAAGGTCGGAGATTGAGCTGGTGTTTCACCGGCCTCTGTAACACGGCGGCGCAAGGTCGTGTCCATCGCCCAGACACTGGTATCCCCCTGTGCGCCAACGCGATCGATCACGGTGCCATTGTGAGTCAGGTAAAAACCATCGTTACCGTCAAGGTAAAAGTTATCGTAGGCACCACTTACACCAGAACCTGTACCGATGATCAATTGACCACCGTGGCTCTCAATGGTGGACTTAAATTCAGCACTGGCATCGGTATTCAGAATAACCAGGGATTGACCAGCAGGGATAGTAACGCCGCTGAGCAACGGGTTGCCATCACTGTTTTTCAGTTCGTTTTCGTATTTACCGTTACTGTGGATAAACGCGTTAATATCATCAGTAAACGTAAAGTCTTCGGTGGCGTGAGTATTGGTGATCTCAACCGCACCAACCGAGGCTTCCCAGTTCTTCTGGGTTAACTCAGTAATGAGGAGATCGTCGACACCCGCCAGCACCCCTGTGGATATAACCGAGCATATCACCAGGGATAAAGTTTTAATTTTCATATTAAGCCTTACCTGTTCTTTTTATCTGGCACTGAGTTGTTAGAAATACACTCTGGTGTAGGCGTAAGCGGCTTCAGGCGCTTCGCCAACCCGCCCTTCGAGGGAAAGAACAATATTGACCGCTGGCCAATAGGTCGCCCCCAAACTCCCCCAGGTACGCTCTTTGCCATACTCAGGTGGCAAGCCTTCGTAATCGTAATTCGGGCCTTCCACATCCCAGCTTTCATACTGCTCATGGTTGTACGACGCGATCACCTGCCAAGCGCGACTGAACTCGTACTTCGCTTGTACGGTCACGCCCCAATTACGGAAGGTTTCATATTCCAGAAAGGTCTCACCCGCACGGCGGGTCGCCAGATCTTCATCCTCAACAAAACCGTTGAAACCCAGCATCAACTTGGGCATAACCTGCAGACGTGCGCCGACGCCCAGCAGGCGCTGCTCGCCATACTTGCTGATCCCGTCAGAGCCACCTCGCCCTTCGGCACCGACAACAACAGAAAAGAAATCAGACATATAGCCGACATAACCATTGACGATGTCGCCCTGCGCGTCGCCATTCTTATGTTTGCCTTCGTAGGAGTAGGAAACGCCGTAGATCAGAGAATCAAGATCGGCACGGTACTTGATGGTGTTCTCCTGATCCCCCGCCTCGCCGGTCTCAACCGACTTGTTGAAGGTGAAGTCACCAAAGTGGTCATAATGATCAAAGGCAGTATCCGTCAGCCCCAGCTCGATCCAATGCTGGGGCGTAAACGCGTAGCCCACGTACATCTTGTCGATGTGCAGGCCAAATTCGCCACTGCCACCGAGCCAATTTTCGCGCTGATAATCGATCTCCAGCGAGTAAAGGAACTTACCCTGCTGTCCCAGAATACCGAGCGTGGCGTAACTGTCGTCGACATACCCCTTGGTGTCATAGAATTCGTTGAAGTTGTAGTCAGGATTGGTGGCGATATGCCCGCCAACGCCTACTTCACCAAACAGCTGGATATAATCGCCATTGTCGTTCTCCTGCAAAGTGACCGCCTGACACATCAAGGCGGGCAATGCAGACGCTAAAGCGATAGCAATCGTTGTTTTTCTGAGCATTGCTTCTATTTCCATATATGAAAAGACTGGCTGATAACGTCGATCCACAAATACACGGTCGACCGCTCTATAAGCATTTATTGCTCGCGAGCGATCCAAGCAAACATAAGCATTTAAAATGACCAGCCAATAAGCGCATCATAAAATGCACTCAAATGACACGGTAAAAGCGGGATCGGTCTGAACTCTCCCCCTTTTGCCATTTAAAACTCCGTTCGCTGCCCTGTGAATAGAATTTGCAACAAACCCCCATCACAACCGCTTTGAGATCTTGAATTACCAGACATAAAACCCCGGTAGAGCACGGCAACGGTACGTCACGAAACAGCAAATTGCCGAGACACAGATCATGAATTAGGTAACAACGCCGTTAATGGCCCGTCACCCAGCTGGTTAAACATGTAGATATGGCATTCACGGTGTGTTGTTGTGCATTTTCTTAACATGGGCAGCAATTGAGCTTAAAAAAAAACGCGTTACCATCCGGCCAAGCCTCACCATCCCACGAAAGTGAAAGCCGACAATGGCCATTGCCTTTACCCCCCTGACGGGCGACCTCAGAATCAGCCCCAAACAGGAAAAGCCAGAGCATCCGCTCTGGCTTTTCCTTGCGTCCGGTTTACTGCCAGGGCAGCTCGCTGCGGCCCTGAACCAACTGCCCCTGCGGACTCGGGCTACCCACCGGCCGGGAAGCCAGCCAGAGCACGTCCTTCACGTCCACCGACGCTTTGCCCTCATGCAGATCCGGACAGACGGCGTTGATCAATATGTTTGAGTCCGGCCGCTCACGGGCTAGCCACTGAGCCGCGACACGGGTCAGCGCCACCCGCCCCACCTGCGAGGGGATCTGCAGCCAATCCGGCCAGCCCTCGGCTTTCGCCGTGCCCTGCTCCACCGCCTCCACGTAGTGCTGCATCACCGCATCAATGTCGGCAAACTGAGCCCCATCGGTATCAAAACGGGCCTGCAACGGCTGAGCCAGCTGGCGCAAACAGCCCAGCGCACTGGCCACCATCACCACTCTGGCCTCAGCCAGCAGCACCGGCAACATGCTCTGCAACAGCGCGGAAGCGGCGAGGTTATTGGTGCGAATAAACTCTCGCACCTGGCACTTATCACTGAGCGATTTATCCAGCGGCTGGGCTAAAGGGTTGATCAACACACTCAGGCCGCCATGGCGGATCCTCAGCCGTTGCGCCAGATCGCCCACGGCGTCAGCGTCGCTGCGATCCAACACCTCAAACGCCAACTTGGGCGGTGCCGCGCCAGCTCGGATCTTACTGGTGCTGCCCAGCGCTTGGATCTGACGACACATTGCTTGACCAAACGCGGGATCCGGCACGACGAAATACAGCCGATCCTGCGCCGCCAACTGCTGATATAACCCGACTAACACGGCCCGATCCCATTCCGTCTCAACCCCCATCACCAAAGCGACTTTCGACATCTTGCCTCCCGTAGTCAGCTCCGCTCTCGATCCGCCCTACAGCAGCCCGGCGCAAACGCAGCCCGGCGGCCTCAGCCATGCTCAACAGTCCAAGTGTAGGAGCTGTCGGATCGGACGGGGATGATTGTGCTGTTGCACTTGACCGACAAGGATCGGCGCACATCAACCCAGCACGCAAACCAACACGTAAACCAACACGTAAACCAACACTGAAGGCAATACGCCAGCCCGTCGAGATCCGCAGGATCCCCAGCTAAGAGGCAACAAAAAAGGCCAGTGGCAATTGCCACTGGCCTTTTCGCCTTCGCGAAGCAACCGAGGGTTAGCTGCTTTGCTTTGCCAGTTCGCGCTCGGAGCGCATGCCCAATTTCCGCATCACCATGGTTGCCGGACAAAAGCCGGTGAACGCATTCTGAAACAGGTTGGCCCCGACAAAGACGGTCAGCCAGACAAAGCCCGGATGCACCCAGTAGGTCAGTGCCACGGATAGCAGCACCATAAAGCCCGCAAAGGCATACAGGGCCCGCTCCGTGGACCAACCGCTGGTATGGCGAATATCGCACTGCGTGTTGTTCATAGTCTCTACCTCATCCAAAAGAATAGTGTGTGTCCGTTCAATAGCGGGATCTCAGTCGTAACCAAGCGTTGCTGTTGTCCGCCAACTGACCAAAGAAGGTGTGGTCCTCCTCACCCCCCATCAGATTGAATCCACCGCTGAACTCCCACTGATCGTCCAGCCGATAGCTGACTTTGGGCCGCAGATAGAAGTCATCGTCGGTCGGGCTGTAAAAGGCAAACAGCGACAACGTCAGTTTGTCCTGCCACAAGCGTTGATCCAGCCGCAGCGTCATTAGATGGCGCTCAGATCCCGCCGCGAACTCCGGGTAAGGCTGACCGGCCAACCAACGCGAATAGTCTTGCAGATCTTCAAACTGGTACTGCAGCCCCAGCGTCAGATTGGCGATCAGCTCCTGCTGATAGCCCACCAGCAGCATCACTTTATCCGCCGGTGTGAACGCCAACTCACCGCCGGCACTTTGTTGGTCGTGCAGCGCGGCTTCCAGATTGAACAAGCCCGGCCCCAGCGGCAGCAACGCGCTGGCGCCGTAGGTGTTGAGCCGGCTAAAGCGCGGCTGGCCCTGGCTGTCCGCCGCTTCGGGCTGGCCGGTATAACCCCAGTAGCCGTACAGGGCCCACTCGACGCTGCCCAGGTTGCCAAATAGGCGGGCAGCGAGTGCATCATCACTGGGCTCATCGAGCGAAAAGCCCGGCGCCACTGGGCCACCCACGGCCGGATTGAAGAAACTGAACCGCTCACCATTGAGGTAGTTGTCACTCTCAAACCGCGGGATCCAGACCAGATCTAGGCTGGCTTTCTCGCCAAAATAGCTGGCCTTGATGGCGTTGGTTGGCGCTTTTAAGTACTCATCATCCAATCCTGAGAAGAACGCCTGCCAATCCTTGGGGAACAGATCATTGAGAAACAGGAAGTCGCCGGTGCCCCAGGTCAGCACCTGGCGGCCCAGTTTGAAGTCCACCGGGCCCGCCGCGAAACTCAGCGTTAGCTCCCGAACATCCAGCTGCCAACCTTCGACCACGTCGTCGTAGCGCACATCGGTGCGCAGATCTGCCCGCCAGCGCTCACTGACGTAACCGGTTTCCACTCGGCCCCGGGCTTCGCCCAGCGTCGCCCTATCCAGCCCCGCCGCATCCGTTTGCAAGCGGCCGCCGGCGCCCAGCTCGATAAAGCCCGAGACCGGTTGCCAAGGGGAACGCGCTTCTTCGCTCCACGCATCCCCCCAGTCGTCATCGCCCCAATCCTCCTCACCCCAGACGTCATCCGTCGCAAGGGCGAACGCGCTCAGGCTCAACAGGCTCAAGGCCAAAAGGCGCTTAAACAGGCTGGAACTCCCTTTTAAAAACAACGCTTTCATCACCACCGCCTTACTTCAAATACGCGCTGGGGGGCGTGCGCATGCTGCGCTCACCAAACAGATCCGCCGGCAGGCCAATGTCGTACTGCACCCCGCGAAACTCCATCAGGGTGTAACCGCCACTGCGCAGATCCTCGACCTTGGAGCGCAGCACAGTAGGGCAACCATCGATGGTCTCGATCTTGGCGCTGCTCACCCGGCGATAGACTTCGCCCTTGTCATCCAGATACTCCACCTTGCGGGGCAGGAAGTCGGTTTTGTCGATCCACAGCTGGTAACGGGCAAACTCCACCGAGCCGGGATCCTTCGGCGTCGCTTCCAACCGGTACAGATCGCCCTCATCGCTTTGCAGCACATAGTCATCGTCCGCCGGGTTGCGCCCGGACACGTCCTCATAGAAGAAGTGACTGCCCACAAAAGAGGTGCGCTTATCGCCCGCGCTGATCCGGCGCAGCAGATCCAACCCCGGCAGATAGAGCCAGCGGTCGTCATCGCCCACCACCTTCTTCTCGACCCGGAACACGGTGCCGCGCACATCCGATGGGCGGGCGAAGAACACCAGCATCTGCTGATCCCCTCCCGCTTCCACCGTGCGGCGCAAGATAGTGAACTGGCGGGTCTGCTCGCGGCCCTGACCATCCACAATCTTCATTCGCGCCTGGGAGCGCCCATCCTGACCCGGGTAAAACGCCGCCAGGTTGGCCCGCTCGACAATCGCATCAGCACTCAAGGCATCAGCGCTCAGCTCTTGAGCTTGTGCAGGCCCGCCGAGCAGTAATGCCGAGATCAGTGGCATTGCCAAGACATTGGCTTGGATCCCTTTCCATAATTGTGTACGCATGATCGTCTCCCTCTACTTCAATTCGGGCAGCGCCCAGCGGGCGGCTAACTTCAGCACCGCGGGCAGTAATAACAGAGTCACAGTGGCCGACACCGCCATGATGGACGCCATCAGCACCCCCACCGTGATGTAAGGCACCAGCGGCGCCAGCAACAAGGGGGTGAAGCCCAGTGCCACCACAATGGCGTTACGGCTGATGGCCCGAGCGGGCTCCTCAAACATCAGTGCCAACGTTTCGCTCACCCGGCCGGTTTGCTGATGCAAAGCACGGGTGCGCTCCAAAAAGTGGATGGCAAAGTCCACCGACAAACCCAACGCCAACGCCGATAGCACGGCAATGGGCATGTCGTAATCCTTACCCAGCCAACCCACCAGGCCGTAAATAAAGGCGATGGTCAGCGACAGCGGCAGCATCGCCAGCGCGCCATACAGCGGCGAGCGGAACAGCAGCGTCATCATTACGAACACGATAACAAACGCCGAAAGCAGACTCTCCATCATGCCGCTGACCATGGCGTCCTGCCAGATCACATTGATGTACGCCTTGCCCGCCCAGTTGACCTCAAGACCTTCTGGCAGCGGATGGGCCTCGATGTAGTCGGCCACCCGCTCAATCACTCGGTTCATGTGTTGATTGTCACCGGAGGTGAGCTGCAACCAGATCAGCCCTTGGCGGTGATCCTGAGTCACGAAGTGCCACAGATCCTGCGGTCGGTGGGACGATTGGAACTGCAGCAGCGCCTGTGCCACCCCGGCCGCACTGTCCGGCAGCGCAAAATCCGCGTCATCACCGGAGCGCAGCTCGCGGTTCACCGTCTTAACGATGTCGGTCAGCGCATTGGATTTTCCCACCAGACTGCTTTGCTCAAGATCCCCCTGCAGCGCCGCCATCCAGTGCAACACCTCGGGCTGAAGGAATCGACGGCTCTGCTGGGCCACCGCTTCCAGCTCGGCCATGGCGCTATCGATGGCGTCCAGTTGGCTGTCGCTGTGGGCTTCAAAGGCGGCATCATCGAGCCGGTTGATCAGCGCACTGAGCTGTTGCGGATCCCCCGCCAACGCCTGCACCAACATCGGCTGCGCCTGCGCATCGCCGGGCAATGCCGCCGCCACCCGCTGATCCAAACGCGCTGCCGTGTCGTCATCAGCCAAGGCACGGCTGTCGCTGAGCACCAACCAGGCATCATACGTACCGGCAAAATGGTCGTTGAGCACATCGTCCGCAACCCGCACTTGGTGATCCGACTTGAACCAGCGCACCGGATTGTCGTTGATCTGGATCTTGCCGATCCCCACCGCACTGAACGCCAAGATGATCAGCGCGACCGCCACGATAGGCTTGGCGGCGCGCACGCTCACCCGCCCCAGTCGGGGCAAGGCCCGGCCCAGACGGCTGGAGCTGTGTTGATCCTCCGCCGCGCCATGCAGCTTGGCCTGCATCGCATCCAGCGTCGCCGGGGCCATCCGCACCACATAGGCGGGCACCAGCAATACGCTGATCAAGAACGCCAGCAGGATCCCGCTGCCGACGAAGGCACCGAAGATCTGCACCGGTGGAATGGGCGTCAGCATCAGCGAGTAGAAACCCACCGCCGAGGTGATGGAGGTAAACAGCATTGGATTGAACAGATCCGCCATCACGTCGCGGATCACCGCGCGGGCGTCATCGCCCTTGCGATAGCGATCGGTGAAGTCGCTCATGATGTGGACGCTGTCCACCACCGCGATGGGCATCAGGAAGATGGCGATCATCGACGACATGATGTGCACCGTGTAGCCCATACCAATCAAGCTGCCCATGGTGATGATCACCGTCGCCATCGCCACCAGCATCGGCGCCACCACCAGTGGCACGCTGCGAAAGAAAAACAGCATCAGCGCGAAGATCATCACCCCCGCCAGCGGCGCCGAGATCGCCATCTGAATGAACATCTCATGGCCAAACTGGTTCTCCGCCACCGGCAATCCGGTGACGTAATAGGTGTCGTCACTGTCCAACTGCGCCGTCATAGCGCGGATCTGCTCTGCCACCGCATAACTGTCGTCTTTGCTGTGCAGCGGCACGTAAATGGCTGCCGCCAAACCGTCGCCGGACACCACCGTATTGTTGAGCAGGGGCAACCGAGACACCGCCTGACCGATGGCGCTGGCTTGATCCTGGCTCTGTGGCGCGGCCTTCATCAGGTACTCAAATCGGATGGTGCCCGGCGCTTCCTGGGTAATGTTGTCCGAGGTCGACAGCGCCAAGATATCGGTGGCCACCACCGCATCCAACTGCAGAATTTGTTCGGTCAGCTGGTGCATCGCCGCCAGCGAGCGCGGCGTGAAGATCCCCGCCTCCCCCGTACTCACCGCGCCGACCACGATGTTGTCGTACAGCGAGAAATCCCGTTTCACCTGATGGTGGAACAGCCGTGCAGGATCCTCCGCCGGCAACATGTTTTCCGGATCGGTATCGATGTGAATGTTGGGGATCAAGGCGGCGGTCGCCAGCACCAGTAACAGCACCAAAGCGTACACGCGCCTTGGATAATGGGTTGCAAAATCAATCAACCAACGCTTCATGGAAACTCCATATTGATTTACTCAGCAAGGGTTGTCCTTACCACTTTAGATAAACCTAATATAATGCATTAGCAAAATCTAATGCAAGCTTTTCTGGCTGACCCCATAATCAAGTGGTGCACTAGGATCCTAGACCCACTAGGCTGCCTTCGCGGCATCCGCACTGGCACCCGCACTAGCACCGACAGATCAGCGACACAAAAAAAGCCAGTCCGGAAACCTGACTGGCTTTTAAACCCCGCGCTCCAGCTCGGGCTAGGCTGGCACACAGAAGGGATCCCCTTGCATTGGTTTTTTGTAGGGTCGGTTAGCCACGCAGCGGCGTAACCGACCGGATTTATCAAATGGGATCGCTGCCTAGCGAAATCCTCAATCTAGGCAGAGGTAATGGTGCCTTACGCTGCGCTAAGCCCCCCTACGTCGGGGGCTGGCGTCGCCTCATAAAGGCCTAGTCTCAAATGTCGCGCTTCGTAGGGTCGGTTAGCCGCGCAGCGGCGTAACCTACCGGCCTCGCCAAATGGGATCGCCGGCTAGCGAACTACGAAGTCTAAATAACTGATCCTAATTGTGCTCCAGTTTCTGCAATCCATGACCACCACCCGGGAATGGTGAGGCGTTGTTCATGAAGTACTTCACCCGCCTGATTAGTTGCCACATGTGCTTGCACCGATG